>NZ_QQPQ01000085.1 GCF_003346715.1 Oceanispirochaeta sp. M1 | reverse complement strand
TCCTCACGGAATCAGCTGTCCTTATTACTTCCGGATAAATGGAAAATTGTCCGGGAGGGACTTACACCCACTGGTATATAAAATGTACGCTTCAAGGCGCACCAAGGATCATGACATCCCGACTGACTGCTTCAAAAGCTTGTTATATTTCATCCTTCATATTCAATTCTTTTACATACTCTTCAATTGCTTCACGGGTTGTAACCCATTCTTTGTTCATCTTAATAGCTGATAATTTACCTTTTCTAGCGAGAAATGATAAATACTCCTGAGAATAATCACAGTACTTACTTGCCTCTCTTAAGTTAATAAAACCCTGTTTTTCACTTGTATTTGGAATAATGCTGTTCAAGTAAATTATTAATGATCTTTCTATCGCTCTTCCGACAAAATCAATGAATGGATTAAGATTTCCTAAATTACCTTCATTTAGTACTCGGTAATATTTTTTTCTATCTACTTTCAATATTACTGTTGGAGGGAACCCATTTCTCATGAGTATTAAGTTCATTAATAATCTGGCTACCCTTCCATTGCCATCAATAAACGGATGGATACAAACAAATCTATAGTGAAATTGTGCTGCTAATTCTGGAATGGGCAGTACAGTTAAATTTTCATAATACCAGGTCAGTAATTCTGCCATGAGCTTATTTAGTTTTACTGTTTGAGGTGGAATCATTCTGGCTCCAACAATTCTTACATTTGTTCTTCGATAACAACCTGCCTCCAGATCATCGATTCCCTTAAGAATGACCCTGTGTATCTCTTTAATTGTGAATTCTGATAATTCCTGATGATTTTTAATAATCTTTTCTATTAAAAAGATACCTTCTTTATGATTAATTGCTTCCAGGTGTTCATTGACTGTTTTCCCACCTATAGTAATTCCACTGTTAAGAACTATTTCTGTTTCTTGAAGAGATAATGTATTGCCCTCTATAGCATTTGAATTATATGTCCATTCAAGAGCGAACTGTTCATGTAATTTTCTTACTATTGAGGCATTTAGTGGTCTGTGAGAATCTAATTCTTTCTTTTTCCCAACAATACTGCTTAAAAGCTTATCATTCATATCGGTTCCTTTAAAAATCAGCCTTTCCGATATAGTAATTCATTTTTTTATTTCATGCAAATATAACACCCAATTAAGTTGATTACCGTCAGCTGGCGTGGATCATGCCTGCAAAGCAGATAGCATTATCCATGACAGTAGGTAATTCTGTCGAGTGGGCCCTGGGAATCTCACCCGAAGCCTCTCACAGAACCGTACGTGACAGTCTCCCGTCATACGGCTCTTCATATTCAAAAGTTCAGACACCACCCTAATTCCCAATAAGCTAATAGTTTTGGATTCCGATTGGCTAAACGCCTGAAGTACGCATAAGCTTTACTCCAACGATGATTCAGCCTCCGGTATTTATTCTTAGCCCATTTTACCAGCACTTTATGGAACAACTCACAGATTTTCCTCATGGAAGAACGCCTAAATGCTCCATAATAGGTAAGCCAGCCACGCAGCCGTGGATTGAACTCACTTATCAAGGAGAGCAAACTGCTTCCTGTTCGCGAATGCACCTTCCAACTACGAATTGTATCTCTTATAGATTCTTCCGCTTTCCGGCTAATAGCAGGTGAGAAACTGACAAAGAATTGTCCTCTGTCATTTCTTGCATGCCTTGGCCTGAAGGTGAATCCCAGGAAGTCAAATTCCGTACATTCGTAATCACCTTTGCGGTTATCGTCTTTACAAAACACAATTTTAGTCTTCTCCGGATGCACCGATAATTTGCAGTCACTTAAACGATCTTTAACTGCCGACAGCAAGGATTCTGCTTCATGTCTGCTCCGACAATGAATTACAACATCATCCGCATATCGAGCAAACTCAACATGTGGATATGTTCTCTTCATCCATTCATCAAAGGCATAGTGCATAAACAGATTTGCCAACAATGGGCTGATTACCCCGCCCTGTGGTGTCCCCTGCTCTCTCTCAATCACAACTCCATTCGAATCTTCTGCAGAGGCCTTTAACCATCTAGTGATATAGAGAATGACCCAGGCAGGTGGATTATGAAACCGCACTGCTTTAAGCAATAACTCATGATCAATCGTGTCAAAGAACCCTTTAATGTCCAAATCAATTACCCAGCTGTACTTCCAGCACCTCTTCCTGGTTATTGAAACAGCCTGATGAGCCGACTTCTTAGGCCGGTATCCATAGGAATCAGGATGAAACAATGGCTCAAGAAGCGGTTCCAGATACATTTTGGCCGTCATTTGAGCAACACGATCAATAACCGTAGGAATACCCAAGGGTCTTGTTCCGCCGCTCTTTTTGGGGATGTCTACACGCAACACGGATTTGGGAAAGTAGCTACCGGATGACATTCGATTCCATAGGGAGTACAAAATATCAGTTTTGCGGGAATCCACCATTTCAAGTGTTATCCCATCTACGCCGGCAGAACCACCGTTCTTCCGTACCTGCATGTACGCATTCCAAAGAATATTCTTTGAAATGTTAAACGATTTTGTCTGTTCCAATGATTCCTCCCAGTTATCCCGGTTGATCACCGAAACAGACTGAATATGTCAGCTCCTTCGCTCCAGTCTCATTACAAGACCTTCATAACTACTACGAGCTGATCCGCCCCTGTGCCGTGCATCGGTACTTTCTCGCTTCCAGTTCTTCTGTTATACGATTTTCCCTTAACATCACAACGACAGGTTCCCACGTTCCGTAATATCGCCTGTCTTTGACTCGTGCCGCCTATATACCGGAGACCGCATACGCACTAATCAGGTTCTGTCGTATACCCTGTCATGACGCTTGAAGTGCCCGTCATTTTTGATCTCACCATACAAACTTTCGATACCTCATCGACGGTTCACTTTCGTTCACCTTCCAAAGACACACCTGACAGGTTCTAATTCCTGCTTTTTCCGACAACGTTCACCACAAAGGCTCTTTACCAATGCAGCTTGCGGTGGTTTGAAACCTGTTCCTGAAAACCGATTTCGAGGGGCCTACCCTCATCAATATTACAGTTACGAAACTACCTCCATCATTTAGATTAAGGCGCCTTCTCGTGGCACACACTTCAATTGCTTGTTATGTTTTGCTAAGAATCAAATCTTATCTTTAGACTTTCTTCGTATTCAAGTAATTTCTCAAGATTCATTTTTTCAAAATTATTAAATACAGATTCTGTGAAATCACTATCCTTTTCATACCATTTAAAACTACTAAAATAATCTTTAAGATATTCAGATTTAAATCCATATCCATGGAAAGCAAATACTGAATTCCGTACTTTTCTTAACTGATCTAAAGTTAAGAATCTTAACCAATTCTCGCTAACCTTTTTTTCTGATAGAGGAAAATTACCACTTTTAATACCCCACATTGGATCATCAAATTTAGGATAATCAATTAATTTTATAAAAATTTGATCTGTAATTATAGGTTCAAAATCTTCTAATAGTAATGCGAAATGTCCATCATTATCATTCTGATAAATAGCAGAATTGCTATTACCTATTTCTACATTATTTATCCATAGATCTGATTTATTGATAATGTATATTTCCAGTTTACCTATTTCATTGTTCCAAGTCCTACCTGTACCTAAGAGATATGTGGCTGCAATACCAAAACCTGATCCCCCATATGTTGAACTGTACTCAATATCAATAAATGTTGATTTATTAGATTCAAAATATATATTTTTTGGAAATGTCAACATCGGTGCAGTCCCTAAATACCCCAATTATTTTATGAAGCCTTTTTCAGAGCTTCTTTCTCCCTGTAGATAACTGGAGGCCAGCCTCCTTCGTTCACCGTACTGATACGTTTCCGATTATAGTAAACCATGACGTAACGCCAAATTATGGTTTTTACTTGTTCCCTGGTCATTTTCCTTGTATTCATTTTATACAGCTTTTCTTTTTTCAAAGTAGCAAAGAAACTTTCCATCCGTGCATTGTCGTAGCACTTCCCGACGTCACTCATGCTTTGGACAGCACGATAGTCTCCAAGTTTCTTTTTGAATTGATCACTCGTATACTGGCTACCGGCATCACTATGAATAAGAACACCGCTTCCGGGCGTCCTGCTTTTATAAGCGTCATCAATGGCTTGAACGCATAATTCCTTTTTCATGTGGCTTTTCATTGCGATACTGACGATTTCACCTCCAAAACAGTCTAAGACTGGTGCGACATATAGCTTTCCATCAGAGCACGGAACTTCGGTAATATCTGTCAGCCATTTCTCATTTGGCCGTGTTGCTGTGAAGTTCCGCTTCAGTACATTGTCAGGTCTCTGAGCCTTTTTATCCGCCTTGGTAAGCCCGTTTGGGCTTCTGCGGCTCTTATGGAGCAAATTCCCTTTCCGCATAGCTCTGATTACTGTAGATCTGGAAACGGTCTCTCCCTTTTGCTGTAATGCAATGTGAACCCTGTCGATTCCGTAGTTCTTATTATCCGGGTGTTCATCCATTATTCCATGTATTTTGACCAGAAGAAGTTGCCAGGCTCTCGGCTTATTGCGGGTTCGTTTCCACTTGTAATAGCCTGTTTCGCTGACATTCAATACCTTGCATCCCTTTACAACAGAAGTCATTTCTTTTTCCTGAAGATCATAGATATAGGCAAAGATAGTTCTTGTACTTACTTCTTCCGGTCTCGTGCGAAAAAACCAAGTGCATCCTTCAGAATCTCATTGGCTTCTTTCAGCTCATTATTTTCTTTCAGTAATTTCCTCTCCCGCTCTGTCAATGGAGAAGTGTCTTGCACTGATTTTTCACTACTATTTCTCTTGCGGATCTTTCTCCAGCCGGCCAAGGTCCCGTAGTTAATACCCAATTGCTCCGATGCATTCTTTAATCCGATTTCATCGGACAGCGTTAATGCCTGTTCTTTAAACTCTTTACTGTACTGTTTCATATTCATACCCTTTATATTCTCGGGTATTTTTAGACTGCACTTTTATGATAATCCTTCATTTTGTCTTCCAATTAGTTATTACTAACCCAGGTTGTAGTTCTTGTGATGCTGCTTCATCTTGAAAAATGATAGGATCACCATTCTTATATTTTATTTGGAAATTTTCTAATTTTGAATTGAAACTAGTACCCCAACAATATTCTGGAAATCCAGTTCTCAGTTCGATAGATTTCCCTAAGTTAAAGAATTCATAGTTAACTCTGACTGTAAAAGAATCATTTTCTAGAATCAGAGTGATTCGTTCATTGATTATTGAAATAGTATTATCTGAATTATCAATTTTTAATGATCCACCAGCACTTTCTATACCAGTATCATTTGAGAATAATTGTAAATTAGTAACCAACAATAAGAATAATACACAAATTTTATTTCTATTCACTTTATATCCTCATAAACATAACGCCCGCATAACCTGTTTTCCGTACATGGCGGAAATCCTGCCTGCGAAGCAGAAAAAGCAGGATTTATGCCATAGGAAAATCTGGTTCATGCGATTGTTATACGGCCAACGTAGTTTCTACTTTCTCTGCTTCAATCAGATAATATAGTTATACATTATTTATTTTCATGTCCGTACTGAATTCTGGGTTCAGCAACCATTCGGTTACTTACAACTTTCTTTGTAAGATTAATTTTATCATCTAAATAAAGAACAACATTTTTAATAGCTAATTTTTTGATTGCGGATATTAGTATTTCCATCATTTTATAATTGGGAAGGTTATTTTTAATAGGTAGTTTAATATATTTGTTTTTGACAACATTCCATCCTCCCAATTTATTTTTGTACGAATATATAGGCAAATCTGTGACTTTATTAATACATTGAACGCAAAATAGATACTGGTTTGGCGATAGTTTAACGTTATTATAAATCCAGCTCATGGCATAAGCATCTGATAAAACTGTAAATTCATTAGATTGAAAGTAAGCTCGATAAATATCACTATTTGATGGAATCGAAATAACATTCTGTAAAATAGTTGCCCCATCTCTAGGTACAAAATAATTTAATCCTTGATTTCTGAAACTAGAGGTGAGACACGGAAGAGAATAATTACCTACAATCTGTTTTGGCAGATCATCCGCTTTATAAATTAACTTTTTTGTCTTTATTTTTTCAAATAGAACACCAAGTCTAAACTCGCCCCACTCAAGATTATCAAATTCATCTAAAGCTTTTTGCTCTTCTTCTGTAAGTTCATAATCGTTCAAACCAGTTTCAAGTAAATGTGTCTCTATCGCCTGTAAACGCTCCGCTTCTATCTCTTCAATTATTTCATTCATTAATTCATAATCTGGAAGCTTGTTCTTAATTGGTAATCGTATATTTAATGCGTCTGCATCTTTTGCATAGAAATTCCTACCATAATGAAAATCACCTGTATATGAAGTCTTATGAATTGCTGAAGTAATGAATTTTGCAGCACCATCGGGTATATTTTCAGTATGAATAACAGCAATATGGTCATCACCGCCATATAGATAACTTCTATACTTTGCGGAACCGAACATATCTATAGTAATAGTATTTTTACTAAAAACTTGGACATCATTACCAATAAATGCTGAAACACCTTCATCGGCTTCACCAGCGGTAACAAATGGTAAACTTCCTGGTATTCTATCTGAACTTTTTAAGCGGCGACCTCGTGTTGCTTTCCCAAATAATTTTTCCAAGTTAAAACTTCCCCACTTAGCATTTTTCAGTTTTTCGCTAAGTGGGGATTCTATTTTCCCAAGCGTTCACCTTGATTTCTCAATATTTGGCTTATATCCCATGACAAATAATTGCTTACGGTTTCCTTAAATTCTTGTATAGTTGGTTTTGTATCAATTGGTGCGGATTGATTCCAGTCTGCACCATTTAAAGGATCGTAACCGCTAATAAAGCCCCATCTACCAGTAACTGAGATTTCTATGCATTTTCTATTCTAAAGGAGTGGAAAATGAAAAGAAGAACATCAGAAGATTGGGATCACATAATCCGGGACTATAAAGAGT
>NZ_QQPQ01000084.1 GCF_003346715.1 Oceanispirochaeta sp. M1 | reverse complement strand
GAAGAAAAGGGCAAAAAATATTGACTGAAAGTTGCCACTTGATGTAAGAACAATTAACAGGTTGAATGATGCCTATGAAGTGGCAACTTTCGTCCGGAACAGGTGGCAACTTTCACCGGAATGCGCATACTGCTTTCAGAATAAACAATTGATTATATTTAAGTATCAATTCTGTAAAACTGAGGCATTTCTAATCAAGAGCGCCTATATCCCTTGACGGTTGGAACTCTTATATGTGTTTTATGTATCTTAAATATTATTTTTGCTGTTCCATCAACTTATCAATTCGTTTTGATATATGGGGGTGAGTCGATAATATTTCTGATAGCCATTTTGCAAATGTTTTCCTTTTATTAGCATTAGAAAGATATTCTTCAATATTAACTTTTGAATATAGGGATGTTCCTGCTGACAATAAAACTAATCCTCTGGTAGATCCAGAAGGGGAAATTTCTGAAGCAAAGCTATCGCAAGTAACTTCACAAGCTCGACTATAAGCAAATGAAAGCAATAAAATTATATTTGCAGGGAACACTAATAGTCTTTTTAAGATATGATTTCGTTTTAAGTGAGTTAATTCATGTGCAAGAATAAACTCTACAACGTCCATTCCATCAGAATATGCCTTTTCAAAAATATCAGAATATAATACCACATAGTTTTTACCAGCTAATCGTGTTGCAAATGCATTCAAAATCCCGCCTGACTGTATTAAATAAAGTGTAGGTAATCTTTTAATCCCAAGAGTTTCGCATTGTGATTCAAGCAAATAATAAACTTCAGGGAATTGTTTCGTAGTTATTTGAATAGCATTACCCTGTAGATGGCCAATTAGAGTAATATGACTTATTAAAAAAAACAAAAAAATAAATACTATATATACAATAAAGACGATACCTGTTGTTAAAAAAGATGTATCTTCTAACATTTTAGGCATTAGTTTAAATATCCCAAAATAAAACCCGCTAGTAATTACCAAGCAAAATATAAAATAGAAATTTTCTTTCCAATAGACCTTAAAATTCAATTTCAACTCCTCATACTTATATATTAAAAATGTAATCATATAATGAATACTGATTAAATATAACGAGACTTGTATATGGCATCATAGAATTCCCCGGATCTGCAATCTAAAAGTTCCCACTTCTGCAATATGAATTCCCCAAAAATGCAAAAGTCATAGCAAACACCGGGATGGGCCTCTACCCTTGAGTTAAGAACCACCAAAACTTAAGGGGATGACACAAAGGATGCTTACTATGACCAATACAATGGTATATGCCAGAATGCCCACGTTGTTCCTACAAAAAATGAAGATGGTGAGTATTTCTTCAATAATTATGGAAGAAGTAAAGCTCTCCATCCTATTTCCTCTTGGCCCCCACCAATGATCATCAGCAATACCATTGTGATGATCATATATAGTTCTTTAATTCCGGTATAATTGAACTCATAAGATCCCAATGAAATTTGACCTGATGCATCTATTAATTGTGTGACAACCACTATAAGACAGGAAATAAGAACCATTTAAAAGGGACTTTCCATTTCAGGATTCTCTCTTTAAACGATGCCACATCCTCTTTTTCTCCATGAAATTTCAATGTAAGAAGAATAGATAATATAGGACCGAAGGCGCCCAGGAAAAGTAAAAGCATATGAAATGTCTCAGGTACAAATTATGCCATTACAAAAAATGTCCATGAAATAAAATAAGTGAATAGTATGTAATTTAAAGCGATTTTCTTATTCACTATTTCCCTAATTGTTAATGCTCATTATTAAAAAAATACTCTACATACGTAAATTCATCATCATTTTTATTATACATTTTTTCAGATCAGCTACCATCTGAAAAAAACTCTACTTTGTAACTTAGGTTTTTATCCATAGTTAAAACAACATCAACATCTTTAAAACTGTAAGTGTTTACGCCACTAAGGCAGATTTTATATTCACCATTATTTTCAGAGACTGAATCTACATCCAGATTATGGGCTGTTCCAAGCTCATCTATAAATATAGAACCTGAAAGTTTATAAGGTTTTTCCATATCTGAATAATCAATCGTATATTTCTGAATTACTATTTTAACTGTAATGTGTTCGAAGCCACCTCTATAAAGTAACAGGCGGTAGTAAAATGAATCATCTTCGGCAATAAATGCAATATCTTGAAGATGGGGATCGATGTCAGCCGAAGAATCAATCCAGCGATTATCTGCAAAAGAGAATATTGGTATTATCAAGAAAATACTAAAAATAAAAATCTTATTGAAAGACATATGCACTCCATTATTTTATCATCGAGAAAAATCAATTCTTTTCCAGACTGTCTGTCAAAAGGTTCTATTCTTCATGAAGAGACCGGTATGATACTAAATAAAATCTTCATCTAAAATTGAAAATCCAAAACCATCAGTCCACTTACCGTTTCTTTTTCTGTCTTTTCTCCAAAAGGTTTCAAATCTCATTCCAGCCTTTTCCATTATTGATTTTGAAGCAATGTTCTCAATATCACAACCAGCAAATATTCTATGAAGCTTTAAGTTTTGAAATCCGAAAGCAATGATAGCTCTTAGAGCTTCAGTTCCATAGCCTTTACTCCAATAATCGTTGAAGATAGAAAAATACACTTCTACCTGGCATTCATTTTCTAATTTATTATCGTACCCACCGTTTTTTAGACCAATAAAGCCAATAAACTCTTTAGTCGTTTTTAAACGAACTGCTAAAATAAATGGTAATGTCTTATTATTATAATCCTGATCAATAAGTTTATTAATTAAGTATTTGATTTCACTTTCAGTTTGTGGATTAAATGTCTCGCTTTGATACCTGTGCTGTTCTGGAGATAATTCCATTTTGTATCGATTTACCCAATCATCAGGGTAGAATCTATCTAAGAACAATCGTTCTGTAGCAATGGGAATCATCTGATTTACTTTCAATTTAATTTCCTTATGGACATTTTATCTTCTTTCATTGTATAAACCATTCCAAAATTATTAGATCCACTCGTCATATTGATTTTATTCCAATAACGATTCTACATTAATTACTACATTAGACGCATATTCTTAGTCCCATTTATATAAAATAAATTCAGTAAGGGTATATCCAATATCGTATATAGTTTGACTTGAATTAAAGTCCGTATTTAAATCTGATAAAGTCGGGTAATTCTCAACTGATAATTGTGAAAATCTGCTAGGTTCCAATCTTGGACAATTTGACTCATAAATTGCTATTGCTTCCCATAGCCATCTTGGATTGTTGTCTAACTCAGGATTTATTTTGAGTGAAACAAGATGAGCAAACTCATGTAGAGCGGTTTCTGCTGTATTGTTTCCAGTATAAAGAATACAAATCTCGTTATTATTTATATATCCTGTAGATCCAGGATATCTATTTCCAATACTCATTTCTTGAATCTCTAAGAAATTTTCCTCATTGAACCAAATTTTAATTGTAGTTTTAGGAATATGTTTAATTTGTAAATCTTCAAGTATTCGGAGATAGTTCTTTTCAAGATATTCGGAAATATCTGATACTACCCAATCAGAGAGGTCATCAAATAGTTCATACCTAAAATTTCCAACATCTATTTTTTTCTTATTCTCATTTTGTTTATTTGTACATGAGAAATTAAGGAGAGCTAATAATAGAATGATTGAAAAACGAATCTTTTTAATGCGAAACTTCCTTAATTCAATTATTAATTCTGTCAATCAATGTAACTCTCATTTTCATGTAACAAGAATTATGGTGTGGTTTGTGCGAAGGCAGAAACCATGACATTCAGGATGACGTTTTATGAATGAATGTTAAAGAACTTATTCGTATAACTGTTCCACTACTGATAGTCGATCTCGTACTAATCTGTTATCTAGAGGATTTATCTGTATAACATTATCACTATTGACTGCTATATTAATTTTGTATGGTTGATCCAATATTTCTGAGAAATGATACCATGTTGCTAATTCTGCCAAGTCTTCAGCCCAACTCATGCATGAGTAAATTGAAATAAACGGAGTATTTAATAATTCATTATAAATGGTCTCAGCATCAGCGAAATCAATTTTCGGTCCACTATTCAAATTGTAAAAAGTAATTCCTTCCATGAATTCCTTCTTGTATTTATCCCTTGGCACATTATAGTTATCCCAATATTCTTTGTAAAATATATTATTTCTATCAAATCTTTTATTAAGAGCTTTAAAACTGGAATATTCCGTAAAGGGAGTGATACTAAGATTGTAATCAACTATATGTGTTGATTCATGAAGAAGAACATATAGTAACCCTGTGTATGCATCTCCACATTCTACTTCAATTTGGTTATTGCTATTTATGAAGCAAGAATTTTCACGGTAACTTAGCCAATCTGTAATGCTATGTTTCATACTTTCAGGGTTGATTATTAAAATATTGTATAATTTTAAATCATCTGAAATTACATAATCAGCTAATGCACTTCCATATAAATTATTTACGAAATAGATTCCGATTAATTTCTCATCCATTATTCTCTTATTCATGGCAGGAAGAAGATTATAGTATTCAAGAAATTGATTCTTTTCGTCTTCACTAATTGAATAGGATGTGTAGTTATCTGTGTTATCCATAGTCATCAGGTAATTCAAAATCAAATCAGGAGTATCATTTATTCTTGAGGCAATATTGCTATTTGGATCAAATGTATAATTTTCAAAATTCTTTGCTGGAATTTCACTTATACGGGACAAATAATCCACATTTTGATTCGACACACATGAATTCAGGAATAGAAATATAAATGCAAATAATATTGTAATGTATCTTTTTTTCATTTATTGACTCTCCTATATAATATGGTACTACAAGCAAGTATAAACAACCATTGATTATTATAGAAAACAATATTAAGTCTATCTCCCCCAATTAAGGGTTAAAAATTCGACAAAGTACAAGAATGTACTTTGTCGCCGTTAACTTCAAAATAATGCCTTTTCAGCTGCTTCTACGGTTTGACTTAAAAGTGTTGCAATTGTCATGGGACCTACCCCTCCCGGCACTGGTGTATATGCAGAAGTATTTAGATAAGATGACTTTTCGACATCTCCAATTCCACCTTTATGATAGCCTGCATCAATAAGTACTGAGCCTTTTTTAATCCAATCAGATTTTATAAACTCAGGTTTTCCTATTGCGGCTACAACAATATCTGATTCTCTGATTATTTTTTCCAAATTTTCTGTTTTGGAATGACAAATTGTAACTGTTGCATTTTCATTTAGTAAAAGCATAGCTATAGGTTTACCTAAGATCGCGCTTCTTCCAACAATACAGGCTTTCTTTCCAGTTAGAGGTATTTTATAATATTTCAATAACTTCATGATTCCACCCGGTGTTGCAGAGATATAAACATCCTCTCCAAATGACATTTGGCCGAACCCGTATGCTGTAACACCATCAACATCTTTTTGAATTGAAATCTTATTAAAACAGGCTCTTTCATCAATCTGGATTGGGACAGGATGCTGAAGTAAAATACCAAAAATGTTTTCATTTTTATTTAATTTATCAATTTCCTCTAATAACTCACTGGTAGTAGTATTCTTATGCAATTCAATTTTTTTTGTTCCTAACCCGACTCTTTTACATGCATTTGCTTTCATATTCACATAAATCTCTGATGAAGGATCATTTCCTACAAGAATAGTCGCCAATACTGGCTCGATCTTTGTTTTCTCTTTAATTGCTTTCACTCTTATTTTCAAATCTTCTTCTATTTTAGATGAAAGCAATTTTCCATCAAGAACTACAGTTTCCATTTATTCCTCCATAATTATTATAGCAAATCTGTGATAATATTCCGAACCAGAGATGCTGAGGAATAATAAAGTTGTATTTTGGTTATTGCACTTAAAAACCGGGACGATAGGACGTTTTTACTTTTCTTATTTCATCCTACCCCACCAGAAGTTTTGACAAAACAATAAAGTTCCCATGCGTTTAACTCTCTAATCATCCGTATTACGTCCTGGTTAAAAGCCAGATATTGGCATCAACTTGTCTCCATGGCAAATCATTTTGCTCTTAATGAGAAGCAGTAATTTATTATTGGTTGAAAATCTCAATAAGAAGTGTGACAATAGGAAAGTCAGGTGAAATAGTATGATATGCCCTACTATATGACTGAGTTGTAATTCTATTTGTAAAAAAAATTATTATCTATTATTAGAGCAAAGCAAAAGATTTACTGCTGGATTTTGTGGATTCTTTCTATTCAGCATATAAAAACCTGGAGATTTTGAAAACATGATCATTCGAAAAGCTGTGGATGAAGATTTAGAACAAATACTAACCTTATATCAATTCCTATTTAGTGAAGAAGATTATTCTATTATTGGAAGCTTCAAAGAGAAGTGGGCCAGTATATTGAATCATGATGGTCTGACATACTTTGTTGCCATAGATAAAGATAGAATTGTAGCATCTTGTAATATTTCAATTACACCAAATCTTTCACGTGGGAAGAAGTCATATGCATTAATTGAGAATGTTATCACACACCCCGAACACCGACAGAGAGGATATGGAAGGGCTGTGATAGAAAAAGCTATAGATCTTGCACAAAGAGAATCCTGTTACAAAGTCATGCTATTGAGTACAGCGTCTGATGATCGATCAGTTGCTCATAAATTTTATGAAAATCTTGGCTTTGATGGTGATTCAAAAAGAGGCTTTCATATTCGTTTCAGATAGTTAAGTTCCGTATACAATTCGACCGTGAGCTTGTGTTCTTTCTAAACCATATTAAGGATTAAGATATGATTGATTTTAAGAGAAGTATTGTCCAACTAGAAAATAATAAATTTATATTTGAAAATCTGATACTTGGTATTTTTCGAGAACAAGCAAACTGGAAACCAGATGAGGAAAGATGGTCAATCATAGAAATTTTGAACCATCTAATTGACATTGAGATTGAAGACTTTAGATATAATTTAAATCTAATTTTGTTTTCTCCAGAAAAAGAATGGCCTTCCCGCCCTATGTGTCAACATAGTTGAAGCATCAACTTTTTAAGGAGATATTCAATTATGAGATACAGTTTAGGATTCAGAGAATCACAGTTAAGGAAAGTTTTACCACCGGTCAACAGACCAATTTCAGAT
>NZ_QQPQ01000083.1 GCF_003346715.1 Oceanispirochaeta sp. M1 | reverse complement strand
GTTCTATTGGCGTAGAGAGCATCTTCTTTTTTTTTCTGTCAACGACAGGAACTTCATAAAGTCTTCAAATAATACTTCATCCTGTCAAGTTTGTGAATAATCCGGAAACGTCAGCTGGCGGGGAACAGCGTCCACTGATATTCGATTTTTTTGAGGATGCCAGTGTACTGGAAATAGAGGACCAGTTCCTTTTTGGTAGTGAAATTATGGTTGCTCCAGTCTATAAAGAGTCTCTGAGAGAACGGGAGGTGTATCTGCCATCTGGTTTTAGCTGGGTTAATGCCCCTACACAGCTGAGTCCTTTGAAGGAGGGCAGACGCTGAGTGTTAAAGCTCCTTTAGGAGACGTTCCAACCTTCCTCCGGAAGGGCAGTGAGCTTCTACTCCTGTATGATATCTTGAAATAGACTGTTTAAAATGAGCCGTAATTTAGGCGATGTTTCTCCCTGTATTCAGTGGGGGAACATCCCGTATACTTCCGGATACAGGATGAAAAATACTGACTACTGGAATAGGAGCAATCGAAGGCTATTTCTGTGATAGATTTTTCTGTTTCACGAAGAAGGGCGCAAGCCCTCTGACAACGAAGTTGATTAAAATAATCACCAGGGGGAAGTCCTTTTTCCTTGAGGAATAGTTCATAAAAACGTGTTTTTCCTAAGCCTGAAGAATCAGCTATCTGATCAATTTTCAGGTTCTTATTGATGTGTTCTTCCATAAACAGGCAAGCTCTTTTAATTGGGGAGCTCTCATCCTGTTTTTGAGGATTCATAAAACAGGAAAGGGACCCAATTAATATTTGAAGAATAAGAAGCCGCATTTCATGTTGTATAAATAGAATAGTCTTGCTCCTGCCTGAATCCTTCAGCAGCACAGCAAGGTCAACACAGTATGATCTTGTCCGGGAATCAATTGAGACTGTGCCCTTATCAATTTTTTTCCAGAGTCTATTGAATTCTGTCAATTCTTCACTTGTCATTCCAGTACATGTTTCTGCTCCATCAGATTCAAGATCAAATACAATATAGAGCAGCTCTCCCGGACCAATCAGGCTGTCATACCCTCTATGGGTGACCTCGGGAGGAGTCAGTCCAAGATCTCCTCCACAAAGCCTGAGCCATTGAATTTCTGTTTCATTCCTGATTTCCCAGATAAATTCTCCGCTATAGGCATATGTAAGTTCAAAGCCCTTATTCTTGTGCCAGGGTAGGTTTCTTGCAGTACGGGAGCTATTGATTCCAAGTTCTTTTATAATGGACATATCTAAAAGCTTTAAATCCGGTTGTAAGTATTTCCGATCCTTTATCATATTCAATGATTATACATGTATAAAATCTTCCGGTAAATAATATTGGAAGCGATTCAATTCTACATATTGTATCCTGTTTCTCGAGAGGGAGGATCTAATGAATAAAAAGGATATAAAGATCATCAGAGATTTAGCTAAACGTGTCAAAGCGGCAGCTGATGATCCAAGGCAGGAAGAACAGAGGGAACTCTGGAGACAGCATAATTCTCTGCAGTCACTGCATCCATTAATATCAATATATCCCGAAGGTTCGTGGCAGGAATTAATTCCGGCAAGTGCCCTCAACTGTGAGGATTCTGACTTCAGAAATATTGAAGAGGCACTTCTTCAGACTCTTTATTATCATGAGACCATGTCTGATGATCAGCCTGTTGAGGCTCTCTGGGAGGTTCCCAAGAAGATTGAATCAAGCGGTTGGGGCATTGAGGGCCGGGAAATAAACAGTAGCGATTCTCGTGGGGCATGGCACTTTGATCCAGTCATATTTGATGCAAAAGATCTCAATAAAATTAAATCACCCATCATTCATTTCAATGAAGAGGAAACAGAACATAACAGAATAATGATGGAGAATCTTTTTGACGGTATCCTGCCCGTTCAGGTCAAAGGGGTAAATAGAATCGATTATCATCTGCTGAGTCAGTATACGAAATGGAGGGGACTGGAAGAGGTCATGATGGATATGTTTCTTAATCCGGAGATGCTTCACGATGCAATGTCAATTCTTTGTGAAGGCCATAAACAGATTCTAAGGCAGTATCTGGAACAGGATCTTTTGGAGCTGAATAATGATGGGACCTATCACAGTTCCGGTGGGAACGGGTATCTCCCTGTAGAAAATTCGGCATCGAAACCTTCTGACAAGGTTCTTCCCATACATCTGTGGGCCAGCTCAGAGTCTCAGGAACTGGCTCAGGTGGGACCGGAGCAGCATGCTGAGTTTGCCTTGCCCTATGAAAAGGAGCTTTTAAAACCCTTTGCACTATCCGGATACGGATGCTGTGAAGACTTAAGCAATAAAATGGACGATGTATTTGAGATTGAGAATCTTCGGCGTATTTCTATCTCTCCCTGGGCCGATGTAAAGAGTTGTGCGGAACAACTGAAAGGGGATTATATATATTCCTGGAAACCTCAGCCGGCTAATCTGGTGGGAGAGTTTCAACCCGAACTTGTGCGGTCATACCTCCGGAATACGGTCGAGACGGCACTGGAACACGGATGTGTACTGGAGATCGTCCTCAAAGACACTCATACCTGTCAGAACCATCCCGAACGATTTACTCAGTGGCTGAAAATAGCCAGGGAAGAAGTATCTCTGGCAATGGATAAATATGGTATATAAAAGTTCATATTATAATTTATCAGTTTCTCTATTTTAATAAGCTGGATACATAGGCTAGTTTTTCCCTGCTTACTCCCGGAGGACAGCTGTCACTGTTAGCCAGAATAAATCTTTTTCCTTTTAATTTCTTCGAAAGGAGACTAACTCTCTCTTTCAGTTCCTGCATGCTGCAGCTCTCAAAGAAGACAGGTTCGATACCGCCGATGATGGCTATGTTTTCGGGCAGGGCTGTACATACATCTTCAAACTCAATGTTTCCCGTAGGGGGAGGGGAAACAGATTCAATGACATCAATTCGGGAGCCGGCAATCAAAGGTACAAGATCTTTGAGGTGCCCGCAGGCATGCTGTATGTATTTTTTTCCGGATCTGTGCAGGATGTCGCACCAGGTATTAATTTCGGGGAGAATGTAATCCTCATAGAAACTGGGACTGATATTCGTTGTGGATGTATCCTCCCAGGAGATGAAATATTCTGCATCACAATCTACGGCAAGTTCTGCCAGACAGGATGATTTCTCGTGCATCAGATTCAGGCAGGCCTTCATTTCCTCAGGATAGTCCATCATCTTGTAGACAAGCTCCTCCGTTCCAAACCATTGTTCCACAAAGGATTGAAAGGAGCTTTTCTGCTGCAATCCAAGTAGTGGTGCCACCAGACCACGGTCTCCCCATTTTGATATCAATGCATTTAGTTCCGGGGCATTGGATTCAAGTTCCATATTCTTCTGCAGCCAGGTAAAGACTTTCAGATCTTCCAGTGTTTTCACAGGATGCTCAGATATAAACCAGCTATTCTGAGAAAATTTATGAACCATTTTTAATGCACCGATGGGTGTTCTGAATGTCGTTTCTTGAATATTACCGTTCTGCTTCTCAGTAATTTCACAGTTCCTGTACTTTATTTTGACAGGCAGAACCTGATCGGCTCCTCTTAGAAAGGGATCTGCTCCAATTTCTTCAAGATAGGATAATTGACCCCTCTGCTGGATTTCAGTGGATTGATATTCCCAAAAATATGCCAGAAAGGGAGACCAGGGTATGCGGTCTACCTCCTTACCCTTTAGAGAGTTGACTATTCTTTCCCTTGACTGCATATCTGCCTCCCATACTATTTTATGTATGTATTATATCACCTTGGCTATGCTTTAAAATGGACATAAATAGCATTTATATGTAATATAACACCATGGGTGACTTGGGTGTAATAAATATAGATTTTGCTCACTACTATGAATGTCCACCAGAGTGGTACTGGATTCCTGAAAACAATAATTGGTCGGGGCTCCATCTCTGGCTGGTTATAAAGGGGAGGGGAGAGGTTCAGAAAGAGAACATAAGCTATGGGCTTGAACCGGGAGTCTGTATGCTGTTCAGGATGCAGGACAATTACATGGTGACCCAGAATCCTCTGTATCCTTTAAGCGTTTACGGCATCAATATCTCTGTCAATGAAAGGATCGATGAACTCCCGGAATATGTGTTCTTGGAGGATTATGCACTACTGAAATCACTTATGCGCCGGCTTGTTGATTTGCATAACATGGGAGATACTTTCTCTGAAGAATCGATGATAATGATCAGAGCTGCTCTGTGTGAGTTCAAACTTTCTGCCCATAAGAACTTCGGTCTTCCCGATTACAGCGATGCCCGGTTAAACAACTTCGTATATCAGGTCCGTAAGAATCCCGGTTCTAAGTATACGATACAGGAGGTTGCGGAAGCTCTTCATTGTTCACCAAATCAGTGCATCAGGAGAATCAGGAAGTATACGGGCTTTACTCCCATTCAGCTGGTAAACAGAATAAAGATAGACAAGGCAAAACAGCATTTGATGGCTACAAGTTATTCTATCTCTGAAATAGCCGAAATGCTGGGATTCTGCGATATGTATTATTTCAGTAAGGTATTTAAACAAGTTACCGGTGTTTCTCCAAGTACATACCGATCGTGATGGCAAATATGACAGCACATCAATTTAATAAGCAATATTCATAGATTCTATTGAATGTAAGATTAAATCATTGATTCAAATTGACTAAATAATATCGCAAAAAGTGATATTCACATTGAATAAAAAATAGCTAAATACAATAATTATTTTATGACAGTGAAATCAAAAAAACGGTTAGTGGAGTCCTTGTCAGTTCATCCTCAGAGTCGAGAGGGTTTAGAGGATTGGCACCGTGTAATGAAGAAGAACACTTATATATCCTTGATCGAGATGCAGTCGTTGTTGTTGAAGTACTGACCCATGCGGAGTATTCGAAAAAATATGTAGAGAAGATGAGTCGAAAATGAGTTATGCATTGCCAAAAGAAGAAGAGTTTAATGCTTTCCTCACTGCACTTCAAATTCGTAGTGAATTAGATTATGAAGAAAGACTGAAGCAGGTTGAACGTCTTATGGATATGGTTAACGCAGGACAGCAGGAATTTACCCTTATGGTGGATTACATATCTAAACTTATTGAGGGCTATGAAGAGCTACACTATCCAATTGGAGAATCTACCCCTGCCCGAATGCTGGCTTTCTTTATGGAAGAGCATGGTCACAAACAATCTGATCTCACTGATGTAGCACAACAGTCTGTTATCAGTGATCTTCTCTCCGGGAAGAGAGAGTTTAACCTGAGACACATTAGAAAACTGGCTGAGAAGTATCATACTAATCCCACAGTATTTATTTGAGTTCTTGTTTATATTTAATCTCATAGTACGATCCAGATCATTGGCAAAGGGAGTATTGAGCTTCGCCACTTTGTAAGAGCACAATTCACAGTTTTAAATGACTTTATAAGAATTTATTCATTGTTATTATAGATATTCTCTTTGGATCAATATTCTTATATAAATATTTTTTAAATGCATATCTGTTACATGAAAATGCATTGACGGCTGAATCAGTAAGTGATAGAGTTTTCATGAGAGCGCGATCATGATTGTGGAGATAATGATAATTTATAGGGAGTACTAATGGTTAGGTTGGAAGATGTCGCAGATGATTCAGGTTTTTCCAGAGCAACTGTTTCTCGAGTGATCAATGACGAGAACTGTGTAAAACCTCAAACAGTAAAAAAAATCAGGGAATCAATGGAAAAGCTCGGATACAAACCCAATATGGTAGCGCGAGCTCTTTCCAGCGGCAGGAAGAATGCGGTAGCTGTATTACTTCCTGATGATATTGCTCATTATTACACGGACTTATTGAGAGGGGTCTCAGATGTTTCCCAGGATGCCTACTATCATACAATCGTAAAATCTATTTCTAAAATGAATCTTGCCGAAGACCTAATTTCTTCTAATATGGTTGATGGGTTTATCATCAGACATTCAAGATCCTTTGAAAAGTTTGATGATCTAATGAAGAAAATACGGGAAAATGATTTACCGGTAATATTTATAGGTAAACCTTTTCATGATAGTAAGTCTCCATCTGTTGTAGTTGATAATGTTGGCGGGGCGAGAAAACTGGCGCATCTTTTTGCTGAAAATAATTTTAAGAAAATTCTGTTCATTTCCGGCAGCAGTGATAATATTGACTCAAATGATAGAAAATACGGTTTTGAGATGGGGCTCTCCGAATATGGCTTCGACATGAATAATCTTGTTGAAGTAGAAGGAGACTTCTCTAAGGAAAATGGGTATCAGATTGCAGTGGAGTATTTAGGGGGAAAAGATTTTGATGCTGTTTTTGCAGCTAACGATAGAAGTGCTATTGGTGTTCTTTATTTTTTGAATGAACAGGGGATTAAAGTCCCCGAAGAGGTCTCTGTTGCTGGATTTGATGATGCTTTCTTTGCAGAATACCTATGGCCATCTCTCACAACTGTTAGACAGCCCATGTATGAGATTGGGATGACTGCTATGCATAATCTGCTGATGATGATTGATAAGAATCCCGCTGTTACTAATGAGGTGATTCTGCCGACCGAGCTAATCATAAGACAGTCCTGCAAGGTATGAAATAAGATAGTCCTCTTTCTTTTACTTAATCCCTTACCTAATTACAAGCTCTTCACTCAAGAGCTATATAGTCGAATGGTAGGCAGTTCAATCTATACATTCTCCGTTCTATTAGACCAAATAGAATTATACTCGATCTCTGAAGTTCAGTTATTGTAATACCTGTAGAGTTACACATTAATCTCTCACAGTCTCACATCCTTTCTGAAGCTTATATTTATGCAAATAAGATAACCGTTTAATTGTGGCTGCTCCTCTGGACAGTTATTAAAATAATTCGTGAGTTAGAACAATCTATAAAAGTTCGTCAGAATTATATAGGAATCAACAACCCAACCCCTAGAAACATTTGGTTTGGTGATTACCGACATTGCTAATGGGAAATGTAAGGCTCAAATAAGACCCTGAACAACTTGCCCCATTTACAATAAAATAGTGTTACTAAAATTGGCTTATACTTCTCATTGTTTCAAACTCAATGGTAAATAAGCGTTTGCTAGCCATTGGTTACCATTCTACTGCACCATGATATATATCCCAGTATATTGGTAACCGCTAATAAAGCCCCATCTACCAGTAACTGAGATTTCTATGCATTTTCTATTCTAAAGGAGTGGAAAATGAAAAGAAGAACATCAGAAGATTGGGATCACATAATCCGGGACTATAAAGAGT
>NZ_QQPQ01000082.1 GCF_003346715.1 Oceanispirochaeta sp. M1 | reverse complement strand
ACGTTGTTTACCTAAATCCATCTGCAGATACAAGGATTAAAATAAAAGCAGAAAAAGAAAGGAAATTCGCCAGTTAAATTTTATCATTATTTCAAAGAGCACACTTCAACTATGTTGACATATTCCGCTTTCAGCCCCCTTTTACCGTTGGTACAAAACATAGAAATTTAGAATGGTTGAAAATTAAGTTTTTGAATACGGGATTGGGTTCTATAATGAATCCTACAACAGGGGGCTCTTGTTATGCATAAAAAAGGTTTTCGGTACTCTGTTTCAGTCAAGCTCAGTTCTGTATTTGTTCTTGCCGTAATTATTCTCTTTTCAATTGGATTCAGTATTTACAATTGGGGTATCAATAAGGTCCGTACGGACATAATCAATGCCGAGTGCATTCAGAACAGACACTATTCAGCCAATCTGAACAGGGAGTTCAAAAGGATAACCATGCTTCAGTATGACCTTGTGAATAACCGGGATTTAATCAAGGTCAGTACTCTGGAGAATGTTTATGGGAACTATGACACTTACCAGATGGTTCTCAGAATTGAAGATAAAATACTCGCTATTAAAAACAGCAGTAACATCATAGATGACATTGATGTCATTGTGCCTCTGATTGACAAGTCCATATCCACCGGTACAACTGGCCGGATCTCTTCGGAATCACAGAACCTGATCAGCAATTATGGTGACAGGGAAAACAAACAGATCATATTCGAAAACAATAGCATTCTCCTCATTTCCGAGTTCCCTCAGCACTATTATCTGATAGATATTCCTCCCTATTTTTTAATTCATGCCACCATATCCATGGATACAATGGTCGATTTTTTAAATGATATGAGCATGACCGCAGACAGCAGCGGATTTATCAGCAGTGAAAGCCGTGATATGTTGATTTTTGATGAACAGGATGAAAATATAGTACTTACTATCAATGAATCAATAAAGGAAGGCAGAGGGCAGGAGATATACAGTGAACATGATTCACCACGGACTGTGCAGTTTACACAGGAGCTGGGTGGAAAAAAGTATCTGGTCATCTATACACGGACAGGACTAGCCGACATGCACCTTGTCAGGTATGCACAGGAAAGCATCGTTTTTTCCGGATTTACAAGATACAAGATAATCATCTGGATTTTCGGACTGACCTCTCTGTTTCTGACCCTCCTTTTTTCCAATTCACTCCATAACATGATACATGAACCTCTGAACAAGCTGATCGGGGCTTTTGAACGGCTTCAGAGATTTGATTTCCCTGTATCCATTGAGCATAATAGAGATGATGAGTTTAAATATATCTATGAGAGTTTTGATGAAATGTCCTTCAAACTGGAGCAGTTGATCGATCAGGTCTATAAGCAGAAAATACTGATGGAAAAATCCAAACTGAAACAGCTTCAGTCCCAGATCAATCCTCATTTTTTATATAACAGCTTTTTACTGTTGAGAAACAGGATTCAGACAGAAGACATTGATTTTGCATCAGAATTCTGTGATGACCTGGGAGCCTATTTTATGTATATCACACGGAACAAGGATGATGTGGTCTCTTTGAAGGATGAAATTACACACACCATCTCTTATTCTAAGATACAGTATGCCAGGTTTAAAAGCAGAATGACTATGGATATTGAACCTCTGCTTCCGGAATATGAAAATATCCTGGTTCCCAGAATTATCTTCCAGCCAATTATTGAAAATGCATTTGAGCATGCCATAGAGAAAATGAATTCCGGGGGAATCCTGCGTTTAGGATATTGTGCCAAAGATGAGTATCTGGATGTTCTGATTGAGGATAATGGCGAAATAAGTGACCGACAGATAATTAAACTACAGAAATATTTGACGACTTCTGATCATGAGGATACGGGAATTATCAATATCAACTGCCGTTTAAAACTTATGTTTTCTGACAAATGTGGATTATTTCTCTCAAGAAGTGATTTTGGTGGTTTGAAGGTGACTCTAAGAATTCCTCATGGGATAAGGGAAAGCAGGCAGCATGTATAGGCTTTTGATTGTTGATGATGAGATGGATGTTGTTGAGTATTTTCATAGAATCTTTTTGGAGAAATCATGCCTTCCTCTGGAAGTTTATAAGGCTCATTCCAGCAGAGAAGCTTTGGAAGTGATGAATAGAATCCGGTTTGATATAATTCTGTCTGATATCAAAATGCCTGAAATGACAGGACTGCAGATGTATGATGTTATTAAAGATAGATGGCCTAAATGCCGGGTTGTTTTTTTAAGCGGTGTTATTGAGTTTGAGTATGTTTATAAAAGCATTCAGAATAAAGATGTCCGCTATTTAACTAAACTGGAACCTACAGATAAGATCATTGCCACTGTAAAGGAAGTGATCGATGAAATTGATACAAGTTATGAAGAGGAAAATGCCCGTGAGCTGGCTCAGAAGCAGGTGGAAAAGGCACGCCCTCTCCTGCAGAACCGGTATCTGCAGAATCTTCTCTACGGAATTATAGACTCCCGTGATTCCATCCAGAAACGATTTGATGAATTGGGTATCTGCCTGGAAATAGATGAACCTATGATACTCTTGGGGGGAATATTCGACAATCTTCCAGATGATTTGAGTCCCTATTTTTTGGAACAGAACCTTTACTCCCTGAAAAGGATAGCTGGTGAATATCTGGGGCGGAAATATAATTTTGCTAATTATATATCAGAACAGAATCATCTTATCTGGATACTTCAGAAAAAGGAAAGTGCCGATCCAGGTGATAGTGGAATATATGACGCATTAAACGGGCTCCTGGAGTATATTCAGGAAGCGGGAAGAAAAGCCATGGATCTGACTATGACCTTTGTGTACGATATGACTCCAACAGACGCAGGGGGGGTATGGGAAAAGTACGGAATCATAAAAAGGCGTCTGGGGTATCGTTCAAAACTTCTGAAGAATAGTATTTTATCCTTATCTGATAGTCGATCCGATATATCACCGGAGTCTTCCTCTCCCACGGGTAGTGAAGTGAATACCGGAAATCCTCTGCTCCACATATATAAACTGGAAGGATTCCTTGAACTGGGTCATCAGAAAAACTTCTTTTCTCTTCTTTCTCAGATGGTAAACTCCCTGGAATCGGGCAGTAATTTTAGTAGTTATGGGGAACTGGAAGTTTATTATCGTCTTGTCAGCATGTTTTTGAAGTATATCAATGAGTGGAACCTCACCATCGTGCTGGAAGCCCGGATGGATCTGCGCAGGCTGACCCGGGCGTATGAACACAGTTCCCGTGATGAAGCAGTGGAATATCTGGTAAATCTCAGTAAATATATTTTTGAAATTCACTTTAATGATGAGGATTTATGGTCTCATAATGCCATATCCGAAGTACAGAAATATATTTATGAAAACCTGGAAAAGGATCTGTCTCTTATTGTGTTATCCGACAGGGTCAGCCTCAATCCCACCTATTTATCCCGGCTGTTCAAAAGTGTGACAAACGCCAATCTGTCGGATTATATTTTGAAAATTCGTATGGATAAAGCACAGGACCTTCTAAATAGGAGCGGTATGAAAATAAATGATATAGCAATGGAAGTCGGATATAACTCCGCCCCTTCATTCACGCGGGTTTTCAGAAAATACTGCGGGAAAACCCCCAGGGAATATAGAGAAGAATAAGATAAATGTAAAAAATAGGTAATGAATGTAAAATGATGCTTGTTGTCCGGAAATATAAGCAATGAGATAATTAATTAACTATTTATCACATCATACAGGAGGAAATGTGAATATGAAAAAGAAACTGTTGTTAATTATAACTGCATTCTTCGTTTGTTTTTTTCAGTTGAATGCAGCCGGGCAGAAGGAATCTGAAAAAGTGTCATCATCTATGGAGGTGGATGTTGATCCCTTTGGAGTATACGAAGAGCCTGTAACCATAACGGTGGGTATGAGAACTTTCGGTGCAGATCAAGTCCCCACTGAAGAAGGCTTATGGTTCAAAGAGTACGAAAAGTACGGAATCAATGTAGAAGTAGCCTGGTCGGCTGATGCCAGTCAATATGATGCCAAGGTCAATATGGCAATTGCTTCCGGTGATATTCCGGATGTGATGTTTGTAAATGCCGGGCAGCAGTTAACTTCTCTTGTCCGGGGAGATATGGTCATTGATGTAGATGATTATTTCGAGTTCCTATCTCCTATGGTAAAAGAATACCTTACCGAAGGTGTGGGGGCGGAAGCTCTCAGAAGTGTCACTTTTGATGGGAAAACCAAAATGCTGCCAGCGAATGTGTCTGGACTCATCAACAACAGCTTTCCCCTGTTTGTCAGAAAGGACTGGTTGGATACTCTGGGAATGGATCTTCCCGAAACCATGGATGATTTTAAAGAAATCGCCATAGCATTTGCCAAAGATGATCCCGATCAGAACGGGAAAGATGATACCTACGGTCTGGCAGTAATGGGTAAAACAAACCTGATTGTCGACTGGGGTGGACTGTACGGATTCTTTGCCGGTTACGGTGTGCAGCCCTGTACATGGTATGACGGTATGCTGTTCTATTCGGAAGATGAAAACGGGAATGCTGTCTGGGACGGTAAAAAAACAGAGGTTAAGGAGGGACTACAGCTTCTGGCAGATCTTTATGAGGCAGGAGCCATTCCAGCGGATTTTCCCACAATGGATGGAACTAGGGTTACTGAAGATTTAACCGCCGGAATCGCAGGTATGGTTTTCGGAGTGCGGGGCCTACCTATCTGGGCATTTCCTAATGCTTTTAAAACCAATGAAAATGCTGAGTGGTATTGTGTCAACATGCCTGTAGCAGAAGCGGGTGCTTCTCCCACATTATTTGCCTACCAGCCTGTCAATGTAGGTTATGTCATCTCAAAAGAGTGTGAAAATCCTGAAGCTGCCATAAAAATGGCTAATATTACTTCCATGTTGAAGGATCCATTCAGTCCGGATGTGGACCCTGCCTTTACCGTAGATAGAAGTGTAACAGGAGATGTTGTAATTGAAATAATAAATCCTCTTCAGGAACAGATGGAAAACGAATTGTTCTTTGAAGCCATATCGAATAATGATAAATCCCTCTGTCCTCCCAACCTGGTAGAACGTTATGATTTTGTGAATGACTTTATTAATAATAAAACTCCCGAAAACTGGAGATGGTGGAATGCGTTTTATCCCGCACCGGGACACGCCTGGTACCATACATTTGTTGTAAATACTCCCGAAATCATCAAGAAAAATGTCTGGTGGAAACTCCCCTCAGCTAAGATGAACAGTAAACTGCCCATCTATAAGAAAATGGCGGAAGAAACAATGACTAAAATCATCATGGGAATTGAACCTGCTTCTGAATGGGATGTCATGGTGGCAAACTGGGAAAAACTCGGTGGTGCAGAAATGACAACTGAAGTTCAGGCCAGTCTGAAGTAATCTGATCCGATAAAGAGCAGGGGGATTATTCTCTTCCTCTGCTCTTCTCTCTTTTTAACAATACAAAGAAGTAACAAGCCAATTATCAAAGAGGAATTGTGTGAATAATGAATAATAAGATAAAACAAGAGATCCCTTTACATGTGATGCTGCTTGTTCCTGTGATTCTTGTGATTATATATAACTATGGACCCATGTTCGGACTTTTTATAGCTTTTCAGGATTATATTCCGTCAAACAAAGGTCTTCTTCACTCTTTTCTCAATGGGGATTGGATCGGTCTGGATATGTTCCGCTACATTTTGATGATGCCGGATTTCACATTGATTATGCGCAATACACTGTTTATCGCATTGATGAAAATTGCTGCGAAAATAGTGTTCCCCCTAATGTTTTCCCTTATGCTGAATGAAGTCTCTAAAAAATGGGTAAAGAAATCGGTACAGACTATAACATTCCTTCCGTTTTTTCTCTCCTGGGTTATCCTCGGGGGGATTCTGCTGGAAGTCTTTTCTCCCAGAAACGGCATTGTCAATATGGTCTTGGAAAACTTCGGATACAAAGCCTTCTATTTCTTCGGAAATGATAAAATATTTCCCTATATGCTTGTTCTGACAGATCTATGGAAGGAAATTGGATTTACAACCATTATCCTACTGGCTGCTTTAACCGGAATCGATCCGACCTTGTATGAGGCGGCGTCCATAGACGGAGCGGGGCGATGGAAACAGACTCTCTATATCACTTTTCCCAGTATTATGGGTATGGTGATTCTTTTAACTATTCTGGGTATGGGAAATATTATGAATGCCGGATTTGAACAGATCTTTATGCTCTACGGTCCGTCTGTCTATTCTACAGGTGACATTATTGATACCTATACCTATCGAATGGGGATTGAAAATGGTCAGTTTGTTCTTGCAACAGCAGTGGGACTGTTTAAATCTGTGATCTCTCTGATAGTGATGGTTTCATCCTATTCTGTTGCCAAAAAGTACAGTAATTACAAAATTTTTTAAGGGAGGACATATGAACAGAAGTAACACTGTACTATCGGGGAATTCGCCCTCTCGTATAGCCTTTATTGTGGTGAATTATATTTTACTGGCCCTGTTTACACTTGTGAGCATACTGCCCCTGATTCATATTCTATCCCTGTCCTTAAGTGCAGTGGATGCCGTTGACAGTGGAAAAGTTGGATTGTTTCCGGTCGATTTCTCACTGACATCCTATAGGTTCATATTGAATAATACAAAATTCTACTCAGCTTTTCTGGTCTCTGTAAAACGTGTTCTTCTAGGAGTTCCCATAAACCTGATATGCATTATTCTGATAGCCTATCCCCTGTCAAAAGATAAAGAACGATTCAGACGGCGGAAAATCTATGTGTGGTTTTTTGTGTTTACCATGCTTTTTAACGGAGGGATGATTCCCACCTATCTTATTGTTAAATCCACTGGTTTACTCGATTCTATCTGGGCTCTTATTTTACCGACGGCAGTGAATGTTTTTAATCTTCTTATACTAATGAACTTCTTCAGAGAACTGCCAAAGGCGATTGAAGAATCCGCTTTGATAGATGGTGCCAGTCATTATACAATACTATTAAAAATTTACCTGCCTCTGGCCAAACCAGCTCTGGCGACACTGGTTCTGTTTACTTTTGTTTATCACTGGAATATGTGGTTTGATGGGCTTATTTATATAAACAGCTCAGCAAAAGTTCCTTTACAGACCTATCTGCAGAGTATCCTGACTATTCCGGATATTCAGAATCTGACCACAGAGCAGATGGCAATTATCGGCAATATGAGCCGTCGGGCCACCAATTCGGCTCAGATCGTTGTTTCTACAGTTCCCATTCTTCTGGTTTATCCCTTCCTGCAGAAGTATTATACCAAAGGTCTTGTTCTGGGAAGTGTTAAGAGTTAAAAGGGGCTGTTGCAAAAGTAAAATTGTAACAGCCCTTCTTATTTCTAACTAACCATACCCCACCCAAAAGCTTCCCAACAGAAAAAAATGAGTACCATCTTCTACTTTTAGTGGGTTTTTCTGCTTGAA
>NZ_QQPQ01000081.1 GCF_003346715.1 Oceanispirochaeta sp. M1 | reverse complement strand
AATTGACTCTATGATTTTCCATTGGTCGTCAGTTGGTAATGCAGTGTGTTCACATTCTGCAGAGCTGACTGTCGAGTGGTGGAAACCAAGCTTGTCAGGTGGTGGAAGTGCTGGCGGGCGGGTAACACCAGATCTCCAAAGAGTCCCTGCAGTATGGGAAAAGCAAAGAGTCCGATATTCAGCCCCATTGTAGCCATAAGCATCAGCCCTTTGGTATCTGAGGGAAGTTTTCTAAATAAGATCAGGCCCAGACTGAATCCAATGATTGCAGAAAAAATGGGAATCCATGGAAGAATAAACAGATCCGTACTCAGGGGTGCGGTTGAAATGGTTACCAGGATCTGTGCCGGAAAGGTAATATTCATAACCATCTTCGAGAGCAGCCTGCTGTGCTCGGCTTCAAGGAATCCGATACGTTTAAGGAAATAACCCAGGAGAATGACAGTAAGACTCATTAAAAAAGGTATGTGCATGAGAGTATTATCATTTAATAATTATAAGGGTTCAAGACAGTCAGGAAAATCTCCTTCTCAGAGCTCCCGGACTTCCGGAGAAAAAGTCTTATAAAAAAACAGGACTCCCGGCAGATGCAGGGAGCCCGAAAAAGACAATAAGGAGCTGATAAGGATCAGACTTTCTTTAAATATTTCTTGGCATCCAGAGATACGGCAACTACAATTATGACACCCTTGATGATGTACTGGTAGTACTGGTCCAATCCGATGAATGTCATTCCATAGGAGATAATGGTAAACATCAGAACTCCGGCAATTGCACCGGAAACCTTACCTATACCACCTGAGAAGGAGATACCGCCGACAACACAGGCGGCGATGGCATCAAGCTCATAACCGAATCCTGTACCGTTGTTGGCGGAACCTATACGGGCAGCCTCAAGATATCCGCCCAGACCGTACATAACACCGGCAAGGACATAAACCAGGATTGTTGTTCTGGTTACATTTACACCCGAAACATTGGCAGCTTCGGGATTTCCACCAACAGCATACATATTCTTACCAAAGGTTGTTTTGTTCCAGAGCACCCATATTATCACCGCGGTTATTGCGGCAATGAGAACAAGGTTAGGAACCCCCATGGTCTGTCCGGTGACAAGTTCCACATAACGGGTGTCATGCCCTCCTATGGGTTGGGGACCGGGAGCACCGGATGCAAAATAGATAGAGAGGATACCGTACAAGGTGATCATCATACCCATGGTGGCAAGGAAGGGGTGAATCTTAAATGTTGCAACAACCCAACCGTTGATGGCCGAAAAGACGACACAAACTGCCATGGCCACTAAAAGGGGTACGAAGAGAGGCAGCTGTGCCATGTCAGGATAGAAACGTCCGGCATAGTCTGGTCTCTGCAGTAATGAAGCTGAAACAACAGCTGCAAACCCTACAGAACGTCCAAGAGAAAGGTCTGTTCCCTGGAGGATAATAATTCCTGCAACACCAAAAGCCAGAATCAGACGAACGGCTGACTGTGTCAGAATATTCCTGAGTACCGGTATGGATACAAAGGAGGGTTCTCTGATTACAACAATCATAATTATTGTAAAAATAACGATGTAGATAGCATTGTTAATCAACAGATCCTTCCACTCGTCTTTTGTTTTATTGAAGAGCTTATCCCCAATTGTACTCATACTTCGGCCTCTCTATTATTATTCAGATATTTTGCTGAAAGATTAAAAATCTCTGTTTGCGTTGTTTCGTCAGTATTTACAATACCCGAAACCAATCCATTACTCATAACCATGATTCTATTGGTGACACCAAGGAGTTCAGGCATTTCAGATGAAACCACAATAACCGATTTCCCGCTGTTGGCGAGATCAATAATCAGCTGATAGATTTCAAACTTGGCCCCTACATCGATACCTCTTGTGGGTTCATCGAGGAGCAGTACATCAGGATTGGTCAGCAGCCATCGGCCGATAATAACCTTCTGCTGATTACCTCCGGAGAGAGAACGGATAAGCTCCTTTCTATTGGGAGTCTTAATCCTCATATTCCCAATCTGTTTATCAGTATCGTCCTTCATCTTCTGGTCTACAAGAAAACCGAATTTATTCTTGTATGCCTGTACATTGGATATGGTTGAGTTAAATGTAATATCAGCAACAGGATAGATTCCTGTCTCTCTTCTCTCTTCAGTTAAAAGTGCAAAATGGTTGTTGATAGCCTTATGAGGAGTAGAATTGTCAATCTTTAACCCGTCGATATATATCTCTCCGCTTTCCAAGGTTCTGGCTCCGAACAGTGCTTCCAGCATTTCAGTTCTACCAGCTCCCACCAGTCCGGCGACACCGAGGATCTCACCTCTGCGCAGGTCAAAATTCACATCCTTAATAACAGGTCTATACCTGGTTGTAAGGTTTTTGACCGACATATGCACCTCTCCGGGTACATTGGTTTTGGGAGGAAAACGTTCTTCCAGATCCCGGCCGACCATCATGTTTACAATCTTTTCCATGGTCAGTTCTTCGATTGAATCAGTACCGATATAGTTACCATCACGTAGTACAGTAACTTCATCGGAAATCTCAAAGATCTCTTCCATTTTATGGGAAATATATACAATTCCAACACCCTCTGTTTTAAGTACAGTAATGATATCGAAAAGCATTTTAACTTCATTATCAGTCAGTGAAGATGTTGGTTCATCCAATACAATGACCTTGGCGTTATATGATACAGCCTTGGCAATCTCCACCATCTGCCTCTGGGAAACAGATAATTTATCCAGCTTTGTCCGTGGATCAAGATGTATATCCAGGCGCCGGAACAGAGCCTTGGTATCATCATACATCTTCTTTTCATCTACAAAGAGATGTTTTTTTGGATATCGTCCCAACCAGATGTTATCAATAATTGTCCGCTGAACAACCTGGTTCAGCTCCTGGTGCACCATGGAGACACCATGTTCAAGGGCGTGCTTGGGGTCCTCGAAGTTAAATTGTGTTCCCTCAAGGAAAAATTCACCTTCATCCTGTCTGTAAATACCGAAGAGGCATTTCATCAGGGTGGACTTTCCTGCTCCGTTTTCCCCCATGAGAGAATGAACAGACCCGGCACGTATATTCAGGCATACTTTTTTCAGTACTTTAACGCCGGAAAACGACTTGCTGACATCCTTAATTCTCAATAAATATTCTTCTTGCAAAAGAACCACCTCTCTCTGGAAATACAGATTTGATCTGCAATATACAAGGTAACAATAATAGCATTAAATTCATTAATCATAAAAAAGATTGCAGAAGCACCACCTGGATGCTTCTGCAAACATAAACACTAAACTAAAACAGAATCAGTGATTATCTGAAATCCTGGTAGTTATTGGGAGTTACACCGACATACGCAACACGAACAGCCTTTGCACCGTCAGTAGTCAGTTTCCATGAAGTTCCTTCTGTAGGAGCTTTACCCATGGCTACATTGATTGCCAGATCAAGAGTTGCTATAGACTGGTTTTTACCGTCATTAAGAACAGTACCGTCCAGTTCGCCTTCTGCAATGTGAGTCAGAGCCTGATCAAGAGCATCTACAGAGTAGATAGGGAGTCTTACACCGGCAGCCTTCATAGCTGTGATGGCACCAAATCCCATTCCGTCATTGTTACAGATTACCAGCTCAATGTCTTTTCCGAAAGAAGATGTCAGCCATGCTGCCATCTTGTCATTTCCGTGCTGTGTAGACCAGTTGGGATCTGCTTCGAGAGCCAACTGCTCAACTTTGATACCGGCATCTGTAAAAGCTTTTACAGATTCTCTGGTTCTTGCTTCTGCATCGGGATGACCGGGCTCGCCTTTCAGCATAACGTACTGAACAGTTCCGTCACCGTTAAGGTCCATTTCGGGTTTGGCTTTCCAGTCAGCTACCATCATCTGTCCCTGAATAATTCCAGATTCAGCAGAGTCAGTACCTACGTACCATACCTTATCATAGGAAGCCATAGCTTCTTTAGATCCTTCCTTGTTGAAAAGGATAAGGGGAATATCAGCTTTCTTTGCCTTGTCGATAATGGACTGAGCAGACGCGGGATCTACAAGGTTAATAGCCAGAACATCAACACCCTTTGTGATGAAAATATCAACCTGATTGTTCAAAGTAGCCTGCTGACCTTCAGAGTCAACAACCTGGATTTCAGCACCCTTTTCGGCTGCATAGCTCTCAAGAACAGGTTTCATAACACCGTTCATAAAATTGTCCTGGAAGTTATAGATGTTAGCACCGATAACAACTTTTCCATCATCAGCTTTTTTCTGACAACCAGTTAACATTGCGATACTGGCAATAAGTACGATAAGAATCGTTTTCTTCATAAAATGCATACTCCTTTGATAGTAAATATCATATGTATACATTGATGTTATCATCGATATGCCAGAGCACAATGTGATATATTCTTGTGTTTTTATAAATTTTTCTAATAATGGCTTTTTTTTGGATTAATTTTCCAGAGTGAAGACCTGGTAGTCAATCCAGATATATTTTCCCTCTTCTATGGAAAAAGAGAGCTCATCCAATGATTTCTCAGAGAGGACAGCCTCAGCAAGTTCAATTATTGCTCTGGCCATAGTGGCTGAATCATTAAGAACTGTTCCATAGAGAAAACCTTCCTGAATCTGTTCCACTGCCTGATCAATACCGTCTATTCCCAGGACCGGAATCCAGTCCTCATCATGGCGGTCAACCCGTCCATTTCCATTACTGTCGGCGAACATTCCGCTCTGGCGCATTCTGTTTATGGCTCCCAGAGCCATTGCGTCATTATTTGAAAGGACCAGTTCTATCCCACCGTCAAAAGTTTTGATCAGATCTCCCATTTTTTCATAGGCCTCATCTCTGTCCCAGTTGGCGACCTCCGTAGCCAGAATATCCAGATTAAAGCCCTTGAGTCTAAAGGAGCGGACCACTTCGGAGGTTCGGATTTCAGCGTCCTGATGCCCTTGCTCACCCTTAAGGATGATTGTCTGAATACGGCCGTCTCTATTTCTGTCATATTCATTAAGATTCTCCGGATCATCTCCGAAAAGCTCCATAACCAGATCTGCCTGCATTTGACCGGACTGTTCAGCCCTTGCACCGACATACCAGGTGTTATCCCAGAGAAGCAGATCTTTCAGAAGAGGTTCTCTGTTAAACAAAATTACAGGAATACCTTCACTGCGAAGACGCTTGATAATAGAATAGGAACCAAGGCGGTCCACAGGATTGATCAGCATAAGATCACATCCCTCATTTATCTGATTTTCAATTGTCTCGTTCTGTAGAATCTGAGAGTTCTGGGCATCAAAGCTCTGGAGATTAAATGAATTCCCGGCCATGGAGATAATCTGCCGGGAAAATTTCCTGACAAAAAGATCTTCCTCGTTATAGAGAAAAAGAGAGACCTCTTTATCTCCGCTATCACAGGATGAGAGAGCCATAATCAAAAAAAGTACTGCCCCGATTTTATTTCTTATTTTCATTATCAGTCCCATTATGGAGTCCCGCAGGAATCATTAACTTAATATTTGTCATCTCATCAAGCTCACTGCTGATTATAAGATCAGCATCATCACCGTAATACAGTTTTAAGCGCTGATACACATTCCGGAGCCCGACACTGTGCCCCTCTTCATCACCGGCAAGAATACGGTAGAGCTGATTAATCTTCTCCTCGGGAATACCATATCCGGAATTTTCAACCTCAAAAACCAGAAACTGTCCCTGTTTATGCCCTCTTATGGTTATAAGCCCGGTTTCTTCTCCCACACCATGATAGATGGCATTTTCAACCAGGGGCTGCAGGATAAGTTTCATAACCTGATAGTCATAAATCTCTTTATCAATCTCAACGACATACTCAAATTTACCGGTATAACGGATTTTCTGAATAGTCAGGTAGTTCCTGATATGTGAGATTTCATCCCTGACAGAGATAAAATTTTTCCCCTTGGAAATACTGATCCGGAAAAAACGGGCCAGAGCCACTACAGTTGTGATTACATCTTCACTCTTCTCATTCTCCGCCAGCCAGACAATGGAGTCGAGGGTATTGTATAGAAAATGAGGGTTGATCTGATTCTGAAGAGCCACCAGTTCTGTTTTTCTCTTTTCACGCTGCTCATCAACAACCCGGTCCATAAGAGACCTGATTTCATCAATCATACTATTAAAGGAATTTGCCAGCTGAACAATTTCCTTTTGTCCTGAGACTTCAACCCGATTGTAAAAATCTCCTTTTTCAATAAGGAGCATTGATTTCTTTAAGATATTCAAAGGACGGGAGATTCGTCTTGAAATAAGAATCGCCACAATCGTTGTAACACAGATGCTCCCGAACAGAATAAGAAACAGAATCAGGAACATTTGATCCTGCGCCCTGCTGATATCATCAATATTAGAAATTGAAACAATTCGCCAACGGGTCTGTGAGAGTGTATTAATATTTCCATACATTCCCAGGGAATTGATTTCGGCTTTAAACCCACCCAAATTCTTTTGCTGAGCAAGACTGAGACTCTCACTAGCCATTGACTGCTCTTTTGTTGAAGAATAAATAAGAGAATCTTCATCATCAAGAATAAGAATATGACCACCTATTCCCAAATTTGTCTTTTCTGCCAGGTCCGTAATTGTTCTGAAATTCAATTCAAGTAATAGAACTCCCTTTCTCTGCACACCGCCATCAAGATAATCCACCAACTTGGAGACTGAAATAACCTCTTCATTATCCAGTGCACTCAGTATATAGGGAGGCGAAAAATGGAAGATGCCCTCATCCTTCAAAGCACTTTGAAACCAGAGTTCCATTTCTGCTTCAATATGACGGTTTCTGCGGCTGGACCCGCCAAGAAGAATTTCCCCATAGGAATCAAAAAGATATATGGAGACCACATCTCTCTTGCTGTCCCTGTTCAGAATATAGATATCCTGCAGATGGCGAAAAGAATCCTTCAAGTCCAGGTTCAATGACGAAGACTGAATATAATTAGCTGTCTCAATAATAGAATTGATATAACTCTCGTAGTTGAGAACAATTTGTTTATTGATTTCCCGGGACTGGCTTACTATGAGTTCATCTGTCCGGGATGCAAAAGTCGAATAAAAAAGTAGCCCTGTTATAATCAGGACGATTGTAACAATAGCTAGAGTTGAAATAAGTATGCTTTGTCCGATGGACAGGTCAGGATACGTTGATTTCTTCACGATACTTCTTGGGGGATACTCCCGTATATTTTTTAAAACTGTGACTGAAGTAATACACTTCATTATAACCGCACTTACCTGCTATATCGATAATTTTCTCACTGGTCAGTCCCAAAAGATCTTTTGCCTTCTCAAGACGAATCATTGTGAGGTATTTTACAAAGGTAGTCTGCTTCTCTTTCTTGAACAGAAGACTCAGATAAGAGATGGACATTCCCATCTCATCACACACCGACTCCATGGAAATCTTTGGGTCAGTATAATTCTTCTCCATAAAGTTCACTGCATTATCCAGCATACGTTGAGAATTGGTCATTTTATTGCTGAGATTAAGTTCCCTGAGACGAAGAATTGGATAGGCTACACTGTTTCAGACAGTAATTACTCGGACACATTATAATTTCCAGATATAATAGATGTGAGGGTTTAGATGATAGAGAATAATGAGAAGTCCAATATGTCGAAACGATATACAGAGG
>NZ_QQPQ01000080.1 GCF_003346715.1 Oceanispirochaeta sp. M1 | reverse complement strand
CTGATAATGATAAAACTTGGTGACACAGGGGCAAACTAAGGTGCTGTTTATAGATTTAACATAAGAATATTCAGGAAAGGATTGTGGACCAAAAAAAGAGCTGCTGCAATTTTACTTTTGCAACAGCTCCTTTCTTCTGTATAAGTTCCACTGCCCTCATCAAAGACAAGTGTAACCAGATCTAAGAAATCAGAGTATTGAAAGAGTCCATTATGAGTGACCCAGATATCATCATCAAATTCAGAATCTGAGTATAATATTGTATTGTCTTTATCTACAATCTTTAAAACATAATTATTATCAATATCCTGATAGATATAAGCGACATTGGCAACGTTATCCATCACAAAGTATCTAAAGCCTTCATCCAAAGTAACATAATTATTTAAGCTTATACTCGAGCCATTGATACTGAACTCTACAATACGGTCTGAATAAGAATCATAGCAATAATAAGGATTGTTTCCCCAATAGGGATCTCTTTCCCCTGAACCCGAATCCTGATGATTGGATAACCATCCCGATTCCTCAGGAAAATGGATGGCAGCACCGCTTTCTTTGCTGATCAGCTGATAATCCTCTATGTCTCCATTGGTGTAATTAGAAGACAACAGATAGTAATTCTCATTAAGATCGTAAATACCATCAATCCAAAAATTCTCATGCATGACTTCTGAGCCATCGCTGTTATAGATTAAGGGTGTGACCAGTGCTCCTGTAGTGTTTATCCCTTTGAGTTCTGCCGGATCACTTTCACTGTTATATATGTTCTTAAAAAGAATCTGAGCATCTGCAGTGTCGATATGATCAATAATCTGTTCATAATCACTGGAAGAACTGTCTCCTCCATCACAGGAACTGATCAGCATAATTAGTAAAGTAAGGAAAATTTTACAGATAGTTTTCATCAGAATTCATCTCCATTATTGACTCCCAGGAATCGATAGGCATAATCAGGATATGACAGAGTGAATAGCTCGACACTCCCGTCTTCGTTTATGGTTCCTGTAACAATCTCATCATCAGAGTTTCGTATTCCCTTGAAAAGTAAGCCGCCCCCATCCATCAGTTTCAAATTCATTATTTTGTATTCATCTGCATTACTGAGAGTAATAAAACTGTCTGTTGAGGGTCTCAGTCTGATAAAACTTGATGAACCGTCTTCCAGAGTCAAAGAGATATAGACATACTGAGTTCCTGCTTCAACACAGTTAATACTGCTGTTTAAGGGCAGAGTTAAGAGAGTGCTGCTTCCATCATAAAAGACTCTTATAATATCATCGTTTTGGGTTATCAATATTGTGTAAGACTGTGTATGAAATACGGTATCAAGATTCAAAAAACTTGAGAAAGCTGCATTCGTGTAGGAGATATTCTGAGATTCATCCTGTATGATCGTCACAATCCTATCATTATCAGAATCAAAATACTGAATATCCCCTTCGGTATTTTTCCACATATAGGAATAACTGTTCTCCATATATATTAAATAACCATCCTGATGAATCAGTTTTGAAACTGATGGGCTGTCATACATAATTAAACCGTCATCCGATACAGTGCTTTTATAAACAGAATCCATGCTGGGAGAAAGTTGCTTAACACTGATATCCGAGAGATTATCTATATTAAGCCGGCTTATATTATCGCCTCGAAAGTAAAAATTATCCGCACTGTTCATATGATATCTGTCTAGATTTTCAAAATCTCTATAAGAATTTGAGATGCCTTTTTCAAAAAGATCCAGAAAGGACTGGATGAAATGAGCTGATCCGTCCTGTTTATCCACAAGATAATAGTCCCAGCCAACTTTAAGAATAAAATAGTCTTCAGAAAGTGGGTAGAGATACACTCCTTCGGCTTCTGTTCCATAGTTATTACTTTGTGGGAGAGAATCCAGTTGATTTCCTGCCTCATCATAGTAAATCACCCTTTGAGGCTGATTATCCTGATCGATATAATTGAGTTCACTTTCATATTCATTTTCGGGGGAACTGTGAATGAAAAAGGCTTTGGGGTTATCAAAAGAGACTTTTCCGATTAGCAGAAGGTCTCCGGTACTCCCTGGATCATTAGAGCAGGAAAGTATGAGAACCAAAACGGCCAACAGAGAGAGAATATTCTTCATAGGGCTTCCTTTTTATAAAATCGAATACTAAATTCTACCCTAAGAGAAGTGGCAACTCAATCGACCAAAAGGATGAAATACCAATAAGAACCGTAACTTTAGTTATACTCAGAGACCTGAGCATAAAAAGAGAATCGAAAGAGAACAAACTTACCTTTGTTGGATTATGGGGAGACTATATACTGAAACCTCAGGTAGAGCATTATAGGCAGCTTCCTGAAAATGAGTTTTTAACAATGTGTTTAGCAGATTTGTATCAAATCCGAACGTTTCCTCGAATCCGTCCAGGGGCGTACGGGTCATCCGTTGACTGGAACATCGTACGGACAATCATTTTTTCTATCCCTGAAGATTCTGAATGATAAGAGTGATCATCCCCGCCATGATTGTAAGAAAAATACCAGACAGAAAGGTATAGAGACGGTTGAAGCGTAAGTCTACGGCTTCAAAACGTTTATCCATGGTTTCACTGAGATTAGTAAAACGGCGATCAGACTGAATCATCATCTTTTCCAAATTTTCATTCTGATGTTTGATGCCTTCTTCAACACGAACCATACGTTCGAGAAGCTGTGTATCGGCTATGGAATCGAGCTGATCATCGTTCATAAGGACATCTCCCATGGGGTTATCTCCTGATTGTACTGCTGTTTATAAACTGATACAAGCAAAGTGAAGCTAGTGCTTCAAGAAAAAACAATATAGAATCCGACACTCGATCAGCCGCAGCAGTTCTTATATTTCTTCCCACTCCCACAGGGACAGGGGTCATTCCGGCCTGTTTTACCTTGGGACAGGTCAATTATCTGACCGGCCACCGATTCACTTGTCCCTTTGAGGACTTTTTTCTGCCGTATGGCTTCCTCTTTCAGGTAAATAAAGGCCTGATTGTAGAGATCCCAATGATCTGTTGCGCTGTGGTCAAGAAAGGAGCCTGCAAAGTCCAGGCTTTCGGGATTGCTTTGATAACCTGTCTGAATACTGCGGGAGGCCAGATCAATTACAAAGGTATAGACCGGGGGCGATGAAAGAGGCTCCCCTTCTCCGGGATAATTATATATGGCCATGCCCAGATCCTGACAACTGCAGCTGGGATTATCGCATACATTGCCCGGTACACAGACATAGAGATTGTCCTTATATTTAGAGCGCTCCAGGCGAAAGACAAAGGGTTCTCCTTTGGCAATGTCCGGGGTGTTTTGTGTATTTTCCATGAGGCAAATGTATCATGGAAAATATAAGCTTTAAACCTATAGGTCCAAAGCAGGGAAGATGCGGCAGCAGAGCCTGAGGTAGGGATCTATATGGATTTAATTTCTTCTTTTGAGAGTCCTGTCACGGATATAATAATATCCATGGCCACTCCTGATTTTTTCAGTTTATCTGCATACTCTCTACTCAAAATTTTTTTCTCTTCAGTACGACCCTGCTCTCTACCCTGCTCTATTCCATCATCCCAGGCATCACCAATTGCTGATGCCCTGTCACTCTCCCACTTCATGCGGGCTTCATATTTCTCTCTGAGCATTTCATCGGCGGTAAATTTCCGAAATGTATTATGTGCCTTTTCAAAGACAGGATCATCTTTTAAAATTATATTCATATCGTTCTCCTCCAAGTTTCCCTCTTCTTTTAAATACCACATCCATTTTTGAAGCCGCATTGAGGGTACATGGTCACGGTCGATTATCATACGGGGTAGTTCCAGAAAGTGAATCTGTAAATGATCACTAAGTATATTGTCGGGATTATCCAGATCCTGAATCATAAAACAGCTGTGAATATTACGCTCTTCATTATCCTTGAACAGTTCAAAATTTAAAATGTTAATGCATATAACCGGATTCAGTTTTTTAAACTTATGACCTTCCTCTATCTGTGAATTATAGAGTTTTGCCCAGTAATAAAGGCTGCGATTGACAAAAGCATGTCCCCCTGAACTCTGAATTTCTATATCAAAAGTCCGGCCGGTCTCATCTTTAGCTTTGACATCAAGAAAAGTCTCTTTGCCGTTGAAAACATCCCTCATATTCACAGGATTTTTAATAATAAGGTTGACTACGGGTGGAAATCCTCTGTCCTCCAGTACCGAATTGATAAAATCCTTCAGTACCAGGATATTTTCTTCCTGTCCGAGCAGGACACGAATCATGATGTCTGATGTCGCTTTAATCCAGGTTGCCATATGTTTCATTATACTCCCCCTATGATGGTTCATTCAATATGACTTTACACGGAGAGATTTAACCTTTTACTTCAAATTGAGTTCATTTACCGGGTAAAAATCCAGGGGTTTAAGATGATTGGTGGAGATATCCGCTGGGGAATTATTGAGGATAAGAAATTTCTTCCCGATGTGTCCCTTGGATTCGCTTATACCTGGCTCAATGGAGATATTATTGTCCCCGTTGCGGATCAGACGGTAGATATCTCCGGCACGGGTGCCGGAACAACTTTGAGTCTTGAAGATTCTGATATGAATTACAACTGGAGCACCAATGTTATGGATTTGAAGGCTCAGGTGAGTAAGAAGCTCCTCTTTATAAACCTTTCTGCGGGTGCGGGCTATTCCTACGGCTTTTCAACCGCCGGTGGAGGTCTGACGGCTTCCAATGTATATGTGGACGGAACTTTAATCGATAGTAACCAGATCAGCCAGATTGAAGATGCCACGGGGCTGTCGGTAGATCCTGATGGTTTGAGTGTACTTTCAGAGGTTAACGGAGGTTCCTTCCGTCTATTCGGCGGTGTGGGTGTGAGTATCTTTATACTGAAGATTGATATGGGTGTGGTCTATGGTTTACCCAGCCAGAGCCTTGGTCTGTCGGCCAACGCCAGGATTCAGTATTGATCTTGTGGATGAATCATCTGGGATAGAAAGCATTCTGGAAAAATGGTCTGTATTCTCTGTTAAATTTTGATCAGGATCGCATTCGGCGGGATCTGATGGATTCAATTATTTCTATTGTTGTATTGAATGCCTCTAAGGCCAGCTTAATTCCTTCAATAATATCGGCCTCATTATCTGGATATTCATGGGTCAGTTCGTTTCTGACCGACGATATCCTGTAATTTTATAAATCTGTAAATAAAAGAATCAATTGTTTTAATCCGCTGTTCATCCTGATAGACTTCTTTACCAAAATCTCCCCACCCGGATATCTCATTTTTAGCAGACAGGGCTCTTTTAATATGAAGATCTACTGTTTCAAAAACATCATCTAACATAAGCGGATACCTTTTTGAAGAACCTCTTTATACAATTTTTCCTGAGGGTGTTCCGGATTCTTTATTATAAGGTCAACTTTGCGCTGTATGCCCTCTGTCTCCAGCTGAGCGAGTATCTGGATTTTCTCTTTCAAAGGCACTCTTTGTCTGGTGATTAAAAAAAGATCGATATCTCCACCTCTCTTAGAATCATCCGCTCTGCTTCCAAAAAGATAAACAACAGCATCGCTAATCCTCAGTTTAAGAGTTCTTTCTATAATGGTTAGTTGTTCTTCTTCTACTCTCATGTCAGTTTTATTATACTCTTATTTTTTCTGAAAGCAAGTTGAGCTTTTTAAAACTCATAGGGCAATGCTTAGTACTGCATTTTCTCTGGTTCATCTTGAAAGGGGGGGGAGGCATCTCTCATTTGATAAGCGCATCAAGAACCAGCCCCTCGATCAGCCGCAGCAGTTCTTATATTTCTTCCCACTCCCACAGGGACAGGGATCATTCCGACCTGTTTTATCCCGGGACAGGTCAATTATCTGACCGGCCACCGATTCACTTGTCCCCTTAAGGACTTTTTTCTGCCGTATGGCTTCCTCTTTCAGGTAATTAAAGGCCTGATTGTAGAGATCCCAATGATCAGATGCGCTATGGTCCAGAAAGGAACCGGCAAAGTCCAGACTTTCGGGATTGCTTTGATAATCGGTTTGAATACTGCGGGAGGCCAGATCAATTACAAAGGTATAGACCGGGGCCGATGAAAGTGGCTGCCCTTCTCCGGGATAATTATATATGGCCATGCCCAGATCCTGACAACTGCAGCTGGGATTATCGCATACATTACCCGGTACACAGACATAGAGATTGTCCTTATATTTAGAGCGCTCCAGGCGAAAAACGAAGGGTTCTCCTTTGGCAATATCCGGGGTGTTTTGTGTATTTTCCATGAGGCAAATGTAACATGGAAAATATAAGCTTTAAACCCTCAGGTCTAAGGCATGGTGGATACGGCAGCAGAGCCGGATGAAGCGAGAGGGAGACTTCTGTCCGGGGAAGGATCTATGATGCCCTGTCTAATGTTAATACATGTAAGTTGACTGGAACATCGTCTGGTCAATAATTTGGCTATCCCTGAAGATTCTGAATGATAAGAGTGATCATCCCCGCCAGAATGGTCAGAAATATGCCGGACAGAAAGGTATAGAGACGGTTGAAGCGTATGTCTATGGCTTCAAATCTTTTGTCGACTGCTTCAAAACGTTTATCCATGGTTTCACTCAAAATTGTAAAACGGCGATCAGACTGAATCATCATCTTTTCCAAATTTTCATTCTGATGTTTAATTCCTTCTTCTACACGAACCATACGTTCAAGAAGCTGTGTATCAATATCCTGATTCTTTTGAGGAAAAGGATAGATGTGTCTCTCATCCATCCAGAGGATCATTTTTTCTTTCACCTGATCGGCTATAGAATCGAGCTGATCATCATTCATAAGGGCATCTCCCATGGGGCTATCTCCTGATTGTACTGCTGTTTATAAACTGATACAAGCATAGTGAAGCTAGTGCTTCAAGAAAAAAAATCAAACTGCATAAAACTCTATTTCCTGGAATATTGCAGGTTCCTGAGGAAGTACGGTTTGTCTTCTCTCAAAGGTACAGATCCTTGGTGGGGGTATATTAGAGGTATCCATCATCAGCTCAGTTAAGACAGAGAGGCTCTTTCAACAGTGATTCCTCGCTGTCTGCATAAATACTCTGCTTAGTAATATACCCTAACGGGTATAAAACATTAGAAACAGTATGAATTATACCCGAAATGGTATAATCCTCTATTGATTACCAGGTTTTATACCCGATATGGTATAGCATGACTGAAGAACTAATCCGGATTGTTAAAGATAAGAGATCTGAACTGAAACTGACTCAGAAAGAACTGGCAGACCATGCCGGTGTGGGGTTGAGATTTATCAGGGAGATGGAACAGGGTAAGGAGAGTCTCAGGCTTGATAAGGTTAATCAGGTTTTATCTCTTTTCGGAATGAAAATGGTACCTGCAAGGGATGAGTATGAGAGAGGCTGAGGTCTTATTTATGGATATTCCAGCGGGTATTCTAACAGAAGATGATGATGGATATCATTTTACATATTACAAATCTTACCTTGAAAGGGATAAAAGCAAAGGAATAAGCTTAACTCTCCCTCTACAGAAGGAAACCTTTTACGGATCTGCCCTTTTCCCATTTTTCGACGGACTTATTCCCGAAGGCTGGTTATTGAAGATTGCCGAAGCCAACTGGAAACTTGACCAGAGAGATAGGATGGGTCTTCTACTTCAGTGTTGCAGGGACTGTATTGGCGCTGTCTCTATACATGGGGAGACCGGGAATGAATGAGATTTGCTATATTTGCGGGAAACCCTGCAGCAAAGAAGAAAATAATTACCATCGGGCCTGTTCAAAGAAGATGTTCGGGACCCCTGTACCTCCTTCCATCCCCTTCTCAATTAATGACTTAAAAAAACTGGCTACCCAGTTTATCAGTCAAAAGACAAGCATGACGGGAGTACAGAAAAAACTATCCCTCAGCATAAACAGAGAATCGAAGGAGAACAAACTTACCTTTGTTGGATTATGGGGAGACTATATACTGAAACCTCAGGTAGAACATTATAGACAGCTTCCTGAAAATGAGTTTTTAACAATGTGTTTAGCAGATTTGTATCAAATCCGAACGGTTCCTCACGCACTGCTGCCTCTTGCTTCAGGAGAACTGGCCTATATTACTAAAAGAATCGACCGAAGCAATTCTAATAAGGTCCATATGGAAGATATGGCTCAGCTTTTGCAAAAAATGACAGAAGATAAGTACAGAGCTTCGGTGGAACAGATTGGGAAAATCATTCTAAAACATTGTGAAAATAGAGTCCTTGATGCCCTTCACTTTTACGAGCTAGTGTCATGACCGGCTGAATTTTAATCATCCAGCCGGAACTTAATTTTCGCCTTCTTAAAGGTAAATTTCCAATCAAACTTTACTTTCTGCTTATTCATTCTATTTTTCCAGGCATTTACATTTT
>NZ_QQPQ01000079.1 GCF_003346715.1 Oceanispirochaeta sp. M1 | reverse complement strand
ATCTGAAATTGGTCTGTTGACCGGTGGTAAAACTTTCCTTAACTGTGATTCTCTGAATCCTAAACTGTATCTCATAATTGAATATCTCCTTAAAAAGTTGATGCTTCAACTATGTTGACACATAGGGGTGGGCAGGAGATATTTATTTTCTGGAAGAGCTTCTTAATTTTAATCTTCTGTGGGGCGGTTACGGTAGCTTTTTCAAGATAAAAGGAGCATTTCCCAAGTGCCTTCCTTTCCAATTCTTTTGAAGTTATGGCATTATGTTTATCATCTTCCACACGTAAAATACCCGCAACCAGGAGTATATAGAGAGCTCCATCAACGGCATCACCAGACCAGCCATAAGGAGGATTTTCGAATTCTGTACGAATTTGACTACCTGTTTTTCCTCCTCCAATGAAAGTCATGATCTGCTTACAAACATTGTTCTTTCCCACTTCTCCATCGTAATTAACCGCTTTGAGTGCATCAGGTGCACCTTTTGCTGCATTGCTGTATACCTTTCCCCATCCAGAGTGGTCAGCCATGTCAAACCGGCCAAAGAGTCGACTTAGGCTGTTCGCAGCAGCTTCACCCACCATTTCATCGAGATCGGAACCGTTTATCTCTGTTCCTCCACCCTGGAATATTCTAACACCGGAGAGGGCCTCATCCAGCAATTCCAAAACTCTGGCTTCTGCATTATTTCTTGTGGTTTCCATGGCTGATCGAGCTTCTTTACCCTCTGGTGTATTGGGAATCCCCCTTTGTTCCAGAGTGGCATTGGCTGCTTTTGCGTATATCATTTGATTGCGTAGATCATCCATGGAGCGGCTTGGGATAAATGAAAAAATAGCGGGAGAAGTAGTACCGGCTTGACGAGCATCTGCCCGAACAGAGTTGACATCGGTAACCCAGCCATTTCTGATCCATAAATAGATTTTTTTATCAGAATCTGTAGGTAGGTTGTTATCAAAGCAAAGAGAGATCTCCCTTGGAACCTTTGAATCCCCCTGGGGGAAGGATCGCCTTTTCAGTTTTTTATTGAAATGCTTTCGGATTCGATCTTCTCTGTCTGTTTCAATTCTATGTGATTCATTAGTTAGTAAGCCCTTCTGTTTTTCATATTCATCATTCCAGGCAGCACTTTCTTCTGTTTGAATTCGGTATTCGCTACCTACTCGTATTAAAAGCTCACATGAATCGAGAAGTGTAGGTAATTGACTTCTGAGAGCACTGGAGCCTTCAATGAGATTATCCACCATTAAGTCTGCCAAGGTATCCACATCAGCCAGGATTCCAATATCCTTGTTCCTGTCATTCAGTTTATTTATCAGAAAGGATAAGCCCACTGCCCGAGCGGTTAGTTTCTCTTTATCATTTCCTCTTTCATACCATTTCATGGTTGATTCATGGATTTTTCGTGGTAAAACCCGTGCCTGGAGCAGTTCATCGGCATTATTGAAGTACAGATAATCTGCAGGAATAACATTACCTAAAGGCTGGTCAGCATTTGTCTGAATAACCTTATGAATCATACTCAATTGATTTCGAAGCTGACTGTCTGTACCTGTTTGATCCAGGACTCGCAGAGTACGTTCCCAGAACCTACGACGTACAGGAAGAATAGGATAATCTTGAGTAAAGAATTGAATATCCTCTTGTGTATGTCCCAGTGTTGTTCCTTGTAGATGTCTGGAAATCTCTCCGAGATTTTTATCCATTATTTCTTTAATTGGATCTTTGGCCTCTGGCTTCTTGGCTAAAATAACCTTACGTATAACTGCATCCACATCTGCATCAGACAGTTCCACTCTCACGGTAAAACGTCCTTGAAGCTTTTGAAGGTTTGCAGTCCCTGTAACGGCAGTTTGCCCTGTGGCAATAAACATTAACTTACCACCTATGGACTTCACGATAGATTCTACCATCTCTTGTACTTCAATAGATCGCTCTGCACTGGTACCAATAAATTGCTGAACCTCATCCAGTACAATGAGTATTAGTGGAAGTTTTTCCTCTTTTGAAAGAGCTTGATGTATCGCTTTCAACATCTGTTCGTTGGTTATATCTCTAACATCGGGATAAAGATTTATCAACGCTTCAAGGCAGACCTCAGGTCTTGAAAATATATTGGGCTTTACCAAAGATAGGGCTTTATGAAGTCCCTCTGCTACATAGAAATTGTCCAGCTCTTCTTCCCAATCATATCCCAATGACACAACCTGCTTTTTTACTTCTTCGTAGATTTCTTCATGTTTTAACCAAAGAACGAATTTTGCAATAGGGTAAGATTCTGGAAGCCCTACTGATTTAAATATAATCCGCATTAGTGCAAGACGAACACTTCCCGAAGCCCCTGCTCCTAGTGTACCCGAGGCTGCATGCAATCCGCCATATCTCTTGCCCTTTATGGTTAATTCCTTTAAATGATCTTGTATCGCCTGAGGTAAATCGGCTACACCTCTAGCTGTAGCTCCATCGGGAAATTGAATATCGGTCCATAATGCTCGAAGCATCTTTACCAAATGAGACTTACCAGATCCATAGAAGCCACTTATCCAAACAGCGGGCTGCTGTGCCTGATCAATATTGCTTAGATAAGTATCAAGTATATCCTGCATTCCCTTTTCGTATTGGCCATCACAAACAAAGGTCTCTAACTCATAGCGCAATACTGATAATTCCTTTTCTGTTTGCTCATCGTTTACATAAGCAACACCCTCATTGGCTAACTTCTGAGTAGATGGTTCGGTGATATAAATATTTCTGTTAAGCATAGATACTCCTGAATTAAATTTCGTTATCGGCTGTTATAGGGACTGCTAGATAGTTCCAGCCATCATACCCATCTAATAATCTATAATTATTGTCTTCATAGCTTCCTGGAAAGAAAATTACTAATCGACCAGGAATCAAGGGAGCAATTTTATCAACAAGATCCTTTACTTTGATAAAACCAAAAAGAGAAGCCACTCCGGTAATTGCCACTACGGTTTTATTATCAATATCAACAACATCATTTTCAACTTTGTTAGTGATATATTGGGTAAGTTTGGGTATCAATGTGGAGATCAACTCTGGCTTTTCAAAATAGCGTTCTGCATAACGTTGGGATGAAAGCCATTCAGAAAATGAATAAGTAATATCTATGGATCTCCAATTATTCCCTGTTTCTTTTGTTGCTACTTCAAACTCATCAATACTTGCTCGTAATCGCAATTCTTCATTTTCATTATACACACAGAATATAACCCTTTGAGCTGCGGCAGAATCTTCCTTCCAGGGGATAGAAATATGCCTTTTATAAGAGTTAACCAATCGATTAAGTCTACTCATTTATTCCCTCCAGTTCTAAATCTGAAATAATCCCAGGAAAGCGCACTTCAATGACATCTCCTACTTTATTGAGATCTAACCAGCCTCTCATAGAGGCGGTCTCTGTATATTCAATGGCTTTTTCATAACCACAATCCAGGAAGGTAATATACTCTGATAAAAACAAATTCTGTCCCCGTATCCCTTTTAGATATCCAAGGAATAGGGCATAAGCCACTGCTGCAGTTGTTGGTTCAATTTCAGTTCGGATTTTATTATTTCGCCCTTGTAGATGACCACTTTGTGTCCAACTGGATTGTAGATTTCTGACTAGAGACTGAAGCATTTTTTCACTAAAGCGACCTGGATAAACATTTTCAATAAATTGCTCAAAATCAGTTTTATTTGATTGTTCCCCAAATACTAATTTTTTAATAAATGGAAAACTGTCTGTATATATCGAATCACGACAGAATGCTGTTAATCCCGCAATTAGTGGGAATGACTTCCTATCTTTTTCTAAGAAAGATCGCATTCCAAGGAAAATCAAATTATTGAGATCCAGTGAATAGAGATTCTGTAAATAATTTAAAGTATATCTACGATTACTTTCCGTTCTTTTCTGAAGACAATTATGCTCCATGACAGCAATTTTAAAATCATCTTTGGAAGCTTTAAGATTATCTTCATATTCAAGAAGAATCTGAAGATCACCAGTCATTATAGTTCTTTTGGTAAGGACAGAACCTTGTTCATATTTAAAACCTCGTTTAATGTTTCCATTGTTCATTTCTATCCTCGTTTATTACATTCTCATAGGTAGTTTATATTATCTGATAAAAGTCGATTATTCTATTAATATTTTATAAATGGAGGATTTCTGGCACACTCCTATTACTAGAACTGTATGATGGAATTAAAACATTGCCTTTACAAGGTGAGGTATTCTACCAATTTTTCCTCTATATATTTTAAATATGCTCTTTATTAATTGATTATGGATGTTGAATAATTTTGCTTTTCCTCAACATCCACTTTGACCCAACTGATCCTAACCCTAAAAAACGTAATACCAGTTAAGCCACATTTTAAGTTTCACAATACTTACTTTCTCATCAGGAATCTATCTCTCTTATATACTCATCATCCCAAATCTGAAGATATTTCCCATATATTTTATACTCATAATAAGTGAAATCAAAATAAACCATACCATTCCAGTAAGTGATAGAATGCCTGGAAGTCTCTTCAATCCAGATTCCATGATCAATTCCAATTAAGAGCCAATCATCCCCGAAATCAAGCAATTCACGAATAGTAGTGTTGTCCAGGTCTTTGTACCATCTGCCTTGAATGGTGTATTGCTCAGTGTATGGATCACAACCCGAAAGGAGAATTGTAAGAATAAAAATGAATAGTAGCCATTTCATGCTTCCCTCCAATATTCCTCCGGTGGAACATCATATAAATTGTACTAAGTTAGAGTATCAACAGAATAGTGACCTAGTATTTTAGGCAATGTATGAATAAGTAATCCCTCCTCCCCTGTTAAGGAGAATACCCTCTTGATTGGATTTTAACTAAAACCAGGAGGGTCTCTTAAGAGAGAATAGATTTCATAAACTTACCATTGAAAATTTAAGCAGAGTTTAGGACTAATATCAAACCCCAAATATCCTTGTACCCAATCTGAGTCAGTTTCTGTTTGATATCCATTAGTGGCTGAAAGTCTATAGTAGCCTGCCAAGTCTAAGGCGAGCCCTGAACCAAGTAATAGTGATACAGTTTCACTGAAATTAAATTTTGCTCCTAGCTCCAACCCTATACCCAGTGCTATATCTATTTCATTACTCGCAATAGATCCATAGTCATAATCATAGAAACTCAAGGAAAAAAACGAGACCAGGATATGCGGACCGAGTCCACCATAAAGTTGCACTACTTTTTCAGGATTTGATCTAAACCCCAGACCGAACTTCATATCAACTGCAAATGCACTGTCATAGATCTCACGAATGCCATATGTCTCAGTGTAGATTCCATCAGTGGCTGTTATCACATTAGGAAATCTTAGTGTGGTCGCAGAAAACCAACCATTCCGCTTTTCATCCTTGAAGGTATAGCCTTGAAGATTTAGACCATTACTTCCATATCCGACTGCCCCTGGTGAGAGTGCTGCAGAAGAGAAGCTGTAACCTGAGCGTTCGTAACCAACAGCGAACCATTGAGTTTTCTCAGCGAAAACAATTCCAGTTGAAACAATAAAGAAGATACACAGTAATAAGAATTTATTCATTTTTCCTCCAAAACTAAAAAAACATAATCACTTATTTACTTAACAGAAAATGATTACACCACCACTAATAGGAATCATCTTCTTAGATGATGCTTTTAATGCTCTGAACCAAGTGTTTATATAATATTGATTAATCGTTTGAGGGACATATGATGAGGGGGAGGATTGGATTAAGATATTTTCTAATATCTTTTGATTAATTTAGGGGTACATTTGTTAAGCTTCGTTGACTACAAATATTGATAATTTTGAAATATGATCTACTTAGTACATCCCTTGATGAGTATTCCAATACTGATATTCTCACTATTTTTTAGACTATTAAGAGTAAGAATTTCAATAAATTAAATATATATTTCATTAAGAAGGAAATTGTTTCTATACATCTTTAATAAGGCCTCTTTCTTATTCCAGACTGATAAAGAAATTCATCACTAAAAGAACTAAGTTTTCCTTTTTTATCTTCCTTGCAAGGAGGGATAACTATATCAGATCTCTTCTTATATCCTGCCTGAGTCATAAATTCCTGATAAAAATAACTTCCGTTAATATTAGTTTTAGCCATAACATGCCATATCAGATGGTAATTCAGATAAAAAAATAGAATGAGTTTTGGAATAGTATTCTCTGCAAAGTCAGCTGGAACATAAGAATGTATTTCTGAAATATATATTTCTTTATTAAAAGCTAGATCAAACCAACCTACAATATATAATGTCAATCCGATTGCTCTCAGGATATAACCAAAGCCTTTTGGTTTTGATATTCTGAAGATACAAGCTCCAATTATATTTTGAAATCCTGCACCCATAATACAGATAATCCATTTAAAGATGAAAAAAGTAGAAGCATGAGTACAAAAGCCTGATCCTGCTTCAAAATCAAAGGTCATTTTAGGTATTTGAAACGTGAAGATAAGCGCAGATATCCAATGTCCAAACTCATGGAGAATCAAGGTTATATCGGTAGGTCCCATATTCTTGCTATCCATCAAGATGTAAATTATCACAGGGATACAGAGAAATCGCCATAGTGCGTCCTTGTTATTCATACATAACCTCATCCTATAATAACCATGGATTTCTTTACCAAGTTAATCCTGCCCCATTCGATAGACATATAATGAGGATCATTAAAAGCTTATCGAATTTTTCTCATCCACTTTTCAAACTGAAGCCTATAATTGTACATAAAGTTGAGTTCTGAATGTTGAGCCATTAACAGAAGCCTGCTAGCTTTTCTACTGTGACCATTGTTTTGCAGAACATTTGCTTTACGTTTTAAATCAAAAGAATTGTGCAAATAGAAATACTGTCCTTTATGCTCTTTCTGACTTCTATAGACTGCTTTCAATTCAAATCGACTTTTAAACCACCCATCAGGAGACTTGTACAATTTCATAACTCTTCTACCTGACATAGGACATAAAAAATAGAAACGTAATCCTCCATACTGACAAGGAATTACTTCAATTGTTGATGTAATCCGGGCACCACTCTTATACCCATGTACATCTACTCTTCTAGATTCAGATGTTGTTATTAATCTAAAACTCAAACCATCAGAATAAAACTCTTCAGTGTTATACTGTTCAAAGTATATAAGAGCTGCATTCAAATGCTCATTTATGCTACGAATAGATAGCTCCTGGAGAGATTCAATGATCAAACTATTACTATAAGCAATTCTTCCCATACGAAAATTATAAAACTCATGTCAGAAAATTAATAGCTCTAGATCTCTATTTTTTCCGAAATACTTTGGAAATTGGTTCGTTTTGTTTCATAAGTTATGAAACAGACATGAATTACATTTCAAATGCTCCCTGAGCTTCTTCAAGGATTGCTATAGTCTCTTCACGATAAGCGTCAACCCCTCTTTTATTGCCTAGTAGATTTCCAACTTTCGCAATCTTCCTAGTATCCTCTAGTCCTTTGATTCATAGCTAAACTTTGTATGATAAAAAATGAACCTTGAAAGATCCTGGAAGAATGTATGAAAGAAGGAACTTCAATTAGACCTCTGCTACTAATGCATCAGCTTGATGAATTTCAGCTTCAATGTGGAACCGATCAGTCATTGTTGTTATTATTTCTGTCCAAAACTGACTTATGTGGGAAGGGATTGTTGGACATCCAATAATCCCTTGAACTATTCCAGAATCCCTCATTTCCAAGAATAAATTTATTATCTCATCTACCAGTTTTTCCTTTGTCGTATAATAAGGTGTCTGTTCAAAAATGTTTATAGTCTTGTTAGTGAGTATTGAGAGTTGCTCATTTTCCTTGCTTATATCTGACCATGTAGAAAGAGGCTCTTTCTGTAATAATGAGTCTTTCCAATATCTCAATAAATGGGCATCTGATATATAAGACTCAGTTTTATTTGAAACAGAGACAACAGTCTCAATACTCCCTCTTATATCTATTTCTCTACTTTCTCTAATTTCATTACTTTCCTTTAATTTTTTTTCTTTACTTTCCTTTAATTTCTTTTCATTTGCGAGCATTTGCGATAGGTTTGGGATCGCTTTGCGCTCGCTATGCGAGAATCCAGTGATTCCTTCTGCAACTTCTTCAATATCTTTATCACTCATACCTTCAAGTACTTCTTTTTCAATATGCTTATAGCGTAACAGATTACCCTTAATTCCAGAGATTCTCTTCTTCTCCTTTCCTTCAAAATATGGCTGTAGAAACATGATCAAACTTGAAGAGAAAAAAGTTTCTTTAGAGTCAAAATGGAACAATCCGTAATTTGAAATTACTGCTTGAACTTTTTGCACCGATGTTCCGAAGTCATCTGCTAATAAGTCAATATCTTCTAGAGGAAAACGATAGTCTGTCTGCTCCCGAAGGACTTCAAGAATCATAAAAAAGATCCCATATCCTTCTACACCGAGCTCCTTCCTGACTCTTTTAATTTTTCGGTCTTGTCTAGCATTGTAAAAATGAGGAAAATAAAATGCATCTTTTTCCATTACAACACCACCCTATATAAATCTGATAATTTTTTAATCATTATTGTTTCTTGTTGAAAAACGCTCACTATCCACTCCCTTCAAGGGTGTACCAAGGCTCTCTAACTGCATACTTATCAAGAGTGCCGTTAGTACACTTCCCTGTGCGGAATCCGGATGATACCGGACACCTATTCCGGACATAACCGGACACTCATTCCGGGTTTTACCGGACAGCAATTCCGGGAATAAACGGACAGTTTTAGCCCAGACTCCGGAATGAAATATTCCT
>NZ_QQPQ01000078.1 GCF_003346715.1 Oceanispirochaeta sp. M1 | reverse complement strand
ATATATTTGAGAAAATTCCACTGGCCAATACTAATCAGGATCTGGAACAATTGCTTCCATGGAACATTGATAAAGAAGAACTCATCCCATAGACGATCAGTCAACACGGGGAGATATTAGCGCTTACAGTTTGCCGTGGCCAGCAACAGGTCCTTAAAAGCGGAGGGAGGCCGGCAGGAAGAAGTGTCCTATTTCGATGTGGAAGTCTGGTCCAAGGTCGCCGAAGCCTGTGAAAAGCATCTGCAGAAAGGGCGAGGCGTCCGTGTCGTGGGACGCCTGAAACAGGACCGCGGGATCGATGAAGAGGGGGGCTCTCATCACAAAATTAAGGTTGTTGGAGAACATGTGGAATTCAAACCCCAGAATACTGCCTCTGCAGGACCCGGAGACTCGAACGAATCGGAAGATGAGAACCTTAAAGAATCCATTGAGGATACTGTAGAGGAGAGTCTGGAGGAAGTTCTGATCTGAAGATCTCCGTATGGGCATGATGTTTGGCCAGGATTATTACGACTCTGGCCAAAGTCACAAGTCTTAAAATATGGTTTGATTAATAAATTATTGAAATCTCCCTGGTTTTGTAATGAAGTTGAGCGGACATCTTTGTTATACTCCTCTTCATGCAAAGAATCTGGAATAATAGACAGTTGGAACTGCTCGCACCAGCGGGTACTTTCGAGATTTTTAAAGGGATCATAGAGTCCTCCTGCGATGCGGTTTATCTGGGAGGACAGAAGCTCAATATGAGGATGATCCGAAAGGATTTTAACCTTTCGGAAAAGGAACTGGAGCAGGCTGTTAATATGGCTGATGCTCTAGGTAAAAAAGTCTATGTCACCCTCAACAGTCTCATTGATCCCGGAGAAATTGATTCTGCCCGGGAATATCTGACTGTATTAAGAGATATCAATCCCCATGGTCTGATTATCCAAGACATGGGGATATTGCAGCTTATTCATGATATGGGAATAATTATTCCCCTTCACAGTTCTGTCATGATGAATGTTCACAACCTTGATATGATCTGTTCTCTTGAGCAGATGGGAGTAAGGAAGGTCGTACTCTCCCGGGAAATGACGCTTGAACAGGTCCGCTCTCTTCATCAGAATACGGATGTTGAATTGGAATATTTCAGTCATGGTGATATGTGTGTCTGCAATGGGGCCCAATGTCTGTACAGTTCCTATCTTTTCGGAATGTCCTCCAACCGGGGACGCTGCCTCAAGCCCTGCCGCTGGCCATTTACTTTGAAGGGAGTGGAACAGGCTCCTCCATTTCCACTGGCTGTTAAAGATTTAAATATGATCAACCATCTTGGTGATATGATTATGGCGGGAATCTCCTCCTTCAAGATTGAGGGGAGGATGAGAGAAAAAGATTTCATTGTTGATCTGGTAAATCATTATGGACAGGCAATGGATGCATTTCTTGATGATCCTCTGACCGGGTCGCATGGTGGTACTGATATTCTGGAGCCCTTTAAAAAAAGGGATTTTTCAACAGGATATGCCTTTGGAAATCCCGGATGGTCAAATATAAATACTTTGGGGGAGGGAAGCGGCAAGTTTTACTCCACTGGAAAAATGTTCAGTGAACCCACAAGAGAAAATAAAATCCTGTTGGATGATGATTCAGAATTAGATATTGATATGGAATCATTTGAAGGAAGAACAACTCTCTCTGTTAAAGTGGATACTCCAAATCAGGCTCTTTCGGCCTTGAATGGGGGAGCAGACCGTATATATCTTTCGGGAGAACCCTTTCATCAGTACAATCCTCTGAGCCTTGAAGAAATAGCATCATTAAAAGAGGCCTGTCGAAGCAGAAATGCCGAACTCTATCTTACACTTCCCCGGATGATGAAAGACAAACAGAATGAGCTTTTCAGAGCCTGGCTGGATAGAGACCCTCAGATTGACGGTCTCTTAGTCAGCCATTTGGGAGCTCTCTCTTATCTGGATAATAAGAAGTACAGGCTGGTGGGGGATGTTTCACTGAATATCTATAACCATATGGCCGCAAAACTCTACATCAATAAGGGACTTCAGGCCTGGACTCCTTCTCTTGAAATGCCTTTTGATTCTCTGTTGATTATGGCATCCTCAGATGAGGGGCTGTCTGCGGAGCTGCTCCTCCACGGACGACCCGCCATGATGTATCTGGATCATGATGTAAGCGGAACTAAGGCTTCGGAGAGTATATTGGAGACGGCTGCAGGTAGCATGAAGGTTCTCAGGGATTATTGGGACCGTTATCATCTTCTCCCAGCAGGGGAATTTACACTTCTTCCAAAACTTCCGGAGCTTCTTCAGGCAGGATTCAGAAATTTCCGTCTTGAACTCCTCGATTATTCATCAGAAGAAGTGGGATTTCTGACCGCATTGTTTAAACAAGCCCTTGAGAATCCCTCAAACAGCAGGGATCTCTTTAAGACTATGATCCCTAAAGGTGAAGGATACAGCTATGGCGCACAAAAATACTGAAAGTAAATGGATAGGTCCAGAAGAAATCATCAGTAAAAAGAAGGAATTTCTACTGCCCTGTTCTTATCATTTTTATAAAGATCCTCCTCAGCTGGTTAAAGGTTTTGGCAGCCGGTTATGGGATTCAGAAAATAGGGAATATTTAGACTTCTTCGCTGGAGTTTCTGTTATGGCCTGTGGTCACTGCAATGAGGAGATCAATGCCCGGGTGATTGATCAGATTCAGACTCTGCAGCATACAACTTCAATTTATCTGACTCAGAATGTGGTACAGCTGGCTGAGAAGTTGGCTGAAGTACTTCCGGGTGATCTGAAACGTTCCTTTTTCTGTAATTCTGGCTCTGAGGCCAATGAAGGGGCCATGCTTCTGGCCCGTATCCGGACAGGAAAAAAAGGTTTCATCGCTCTTAAGGGCGGTCTTCATGGACGAACTTACCTGAGTTCCGGAGTCACCGGCATACCCATGTGGCGCAGCGATCCCTCATTGGAAGACCTCCCCGTATTTTTTGTTGAATCTGTGGCAGAGCTGCGTACGCTTCTTGAAGAACAGGGAGAGAATATTGCCGGATTTATATTCGAGGTTCTTCAGGGAAATGGAGGTATACAGCAGATTTCAGCTTCCTTCTTGAATGAGGCACTTCCCCTGCTGAAGGATCATGGAGTTCTTACTATTGCCGATGAGATTCAGACGGGTTTTGGACGAACCGGGAAGATGTTTGCTGTAGATCATTATGGCTTTACTCCGGATATTCTAACAGGAGCCAAGGCTCTGGGGAATGGTTTTCCAATCGGTTTTTTTGCCACAACAGATGAGATTGCCGCCTCCTTTACTAGGCCCTCTGCTTCCACTTTAGGAGGTAATCCTGTTTCCGCTGCAGCCGGGCTGGGAGTTATAGAATATATTCAGAGACTTCAGCTTGTGGATGCCGCCGCCCGGAAAGGGGAGGTTCTCAAGAAAGGTCTCGCTGATCTGGCAAATACTTTTCCTCGGCTCAGTCCCCCCAGAGGACTTGGTCTTATGCTGGGGTTGGAAATCTCAGGGACAGCCGAAATTGATGGCGGAGCAACTGTTGATATGATCCTTGAAAGGATGAAAGAAGAGGGATTTCTGATCGGTAAAAATGGGTTGGATCGAAATGTTCTGGCCTTTCAGCCTCCTCTGGTTATTACAGAAGAAGAAATCAGATTAATGATTAAAACATTACAAAAGATATTTAAGGAGCTTTTATGAAGCGTTTACAGGCAGTTGTCCTGATTCTTATTGGTTCATTGAGCCCTCTGAGTGCCGGCGGGCAGGCAGAGTCAAATAGTGAAAAAATCCGGATTGGAGTTATGCCTGATGCAGGAGCTCTTCCTCTTCTTCTAATGGAGGATGTGGAGGTTCTCCCGTTTATGAGTGCCAGGAATCGGGATGCCGCCTTGATGGCAGGAGAACTTGATGGAATGATGAGTGATCTTGTCAGTGTGATCCATTTCAATCAAAACAGTATAGCTGTGAAGGTCCTGACACTTACAGAGAGCCGGTTTATGATTGTCGCCTCTCCCGAGTTCACAAAAGAGAGTCCCTGGACCATCGGGATTTCTGAAAATACCGTGATTGAATATATGGTGGATGCCCTTGTTCCCTATCAGGAATTGGATAAGGTCGCGATTCCCAGTGTCCCTGTAAGGATGGAAATGCTGCGAAACGGTCAGCTTCCCATGGCTTGCCTCAGTGATGCTTTGGCCTGGCCTCTCATACAAGACGGATTTCAGGTCGTGAGAGATCAGATCAATACTGATCTGACACCTGCAGTCCTTGTTCTGACTCAGGACTTTCTGGACAGAGAACCGAAGCAGCTTAAAGCCCTCACTAATGCCTGGAATGTGGCCGTAGGGGAAATTAATGAAAATCCGGAGAACTATAGGAATCTGCTGCTGGAACAGGTCAGACTCCCGGCAAACGATGGCTATCCCATTCCTCTTTTCAGAGAAATAACTCTTCCCGGAGAGAGAGCCGTGGAATCTGTATTCACTTGGTATAGTGCTAAATACGGAAGTCTTGTGGGTGTAGATTTTAAGGACATGGTGATTTACTGATATGGCCTACAAAAACCTCCAGAATTTTATTAAAGACCTCGAAAAAGAGGGAGAACTGAAACGGATAAGCAGCGAAGTGGACTCCAATCTTGAAATTACTGAGATTACGGACAGGGTGAGCAAGAGCAACGGCCCGGCACTTCTCTTTGAAAATGTGAAGGGATCTGACTTTCCTGTACTCATCAATTCTATGGGTAGTTATAAACGGATGGCCATGGCTCTGGGTACTAAATCCATTGATGCCAAAGCCCATGAGCTGGGAGAGCTGATTGATTGGCTTTTTTCCCAGATGGTGAAACTTGATATACCAAGCTTTATACCCAAGGCTAAGTGGGCCCGAATTTTCTTTCCCTCAAAGGTATTGAAGGCACCCTGTCAGCATGTTGTTAACCATGATCCTGATTTGACTAAGCTTCCTGTACTTAAATGCTGGCCGGGAGACGGAGGCCCTTTTTTTACTCTCCCCATGGTTATTACCCGGGACCCTGAAACGGGATCTCAAAATATGGGCATGTACAGGATGCAGGTCTTTGATAAGAACAGCACTGGGATGCATTGGCATCTTCACAAGGATGGTGCCCACTTTTTCCAGAAATATAAAGAACGGGGAGAACGGATGCCCGTAGCTGTGGCGCTGGGGGATGATCCCGCGGTGACATATGCAGCAACAGCACCCCTTCCTGAGGGAGTCTCAGAACTCTTTTTTGCAGGATATCTCAGAGGGAAACCTGTAGAAACAGTCAAATGTATCACAAATGACCTGCAGGTTCCTGCTAATTCTGAATTTATTCTGGAAGGATATGTTGATCCGAAAGAGCCTTTAAAACGAGAAGGTCCCTTTGGAGACCATACTGGCTACTACTCTCTGGCTGATGATTATCCTGTGTTTCATGTGACCTGTATTACACATCGTAAAAATCCGGTCTATCCGGCAACTATAGTAGGGCAGCCTCCTATGGAAGACTGTTATATGGCCAAGGCAACAGAGAGAATCTTCCTTCCTTTGCTGCAGAAAATGATACCTGAAGTCATCGATATGAATCTTCCCCTGGAAGGGGTCTTTCATAACTGTGCTATTATCTCTATCCGTAAACGTTATACCGGCCAGGTTCATAAGGTACTAAGTGCCATCTGGGGGCTGGGGCAGATGATGTATACCAAGATGATCATTGTTGTAGACCATGATGTAGATGTTCAGGATATGAGTCAGGTGATGTGGAAGGTATTCAATAATATCGATGCCCGTAGGGATCTGATACTCAGTGATGGTCCTCTCGATGCATTGGATCATGCTTCTCCCAGGGCTCGTTTCGGCACACGCCTAGGAATCGATGCCACAAAGAAGGGCGCTCTCGATAATCATGAGAGAGAGTGGCCTGATGATATCCGGATGAGCGATGAAGTGAAAAGCCGGATTGATTCTATCTGGGAAGAGCTGGGTCTTGATGAATAAGGTTTTGATGATGAGCAGTAGAATCATCAAAAAGGGAAAGGGAATCAGTACGGCTGTAATGATTGAGCATACCCTTTTTTCCCTTCCCATGGCTGTTTCAGCCTTTCTTCTGGAAAGTAGTGGAAGACCTGCAATCTCCCGAGTACTGTGGATTCTGCTTGCTGTTTTCGGAGCCCGGAATGCGGCGAATGCCCTGAATCGGCTTATCGATCATACAATTGATGAAGAGAATCCCCGTACTGCAGACAGGGACCTGCCCGCAGGGCGAATAAAACGGCTTGATCTTTGGCTCTTTACAGCTTTCTGTACCGCTCTCTTTCTCCTCTCAGCGGCCATGCTGAATTGGCTCTGTCTGGCTTTAGTTCCGGTTGCCCTGATTCTGATCCTTGGATATTCATTTACAAAGAGATTTACCTTCCTCTGCCATTACTGGCTGGGGATCACTAGCTCCGTGGCTGTGATGGGCAGTTTTCTGGCTCTGCAGGGGCGATTTGAATGGCGATTTTTTCCTATGACTCTTGGAGTGGCTCTTTGGGTGGCGGGGTTTGATATCATTTATGCTACACAGGATATTGAGCATGATCGCACCCACTGCATCCACTCGGTTCCAGCCTACTTCGGAAAAAAAGGAGGGTTGATTATTTCAGGTCTCAGTCATCTTGGTACACTGTTCTTTTTCAGCCTCAATCTCCTGTTTTTTCCTCTGGGTTTCTGGTACATCCTAGGATTGGCAATAACGGCTCTTCTTCTTCTCTCTCAGCAGCTTATTGCCTGGAGAGGTCCGGTCAGCTGGATACCTCTGGCTTCATACCATTTGAACCAGCTTCTATCACCTTTGTTTCTTCTGTTTACAGCTTTGGATATTTATCTTCCCGGAGGTCTATATGGAAAATAAGCCCCTCATTTTGGGGATTACCGGTGCTTCCGGTGCTCCCTATGCCCTGGAAATCGTCCGTAAATCAATGGCCATGAACCTCCCCTTATATGTGATTCTCAGTAATGCAGCCAGAGAAGTCATGTCCCATGAAACAGGATGTAAATGGGAAGAATGGGTAGAAGAACTGGACCCGCAGGCCAAGCTTATACATACAGCCCCTGTCAATGAGATCTCTCATTCTCTCGCCAGTGGTTCCTTTTGTTCTAGAGGCATGGTTATTGCTCCCTGCAGTATGGGCAGTTTGGGAAGGATTGCTTCAGGTATCTCTGGAAATCTCCTTGAACGGGCGGCAGATGTCTGTCTGAAGGAGAGGCGTCCTTTAATCCTTATGACCCGAGAAACTCCGTTAAACCGGATACACCTCGAAAATATGCTCAAAGTTAACGATGCGGGAGGAATTATACTCCCTCCTGTTCCGGCCTTTTATTCAAAGCCTGAAACTGTGGATGATATTGTCCGTTCTACAGTTGAGCGTGTATTTATGCTCCTTAATATGGATGATTCAACAAGTTTTAGATGGAATAGTTTCAAGGAAAAAATCAATGATTAAGCTCCGGAATCTGGAGCTTTCCTATACAGGGGGCAGGCAGATTTTCGATGATATCGATCATAGTTTTGAAAGCGGTAAAATTCATGGCATCATTGGTCCGTCAGGCTGCGGCAAAACATCTCTACTCTATCTTATTGCCGGACTCACTTCTCCTGACAGGGGAGATATCTATATTCATGATTCACCATGCAGGGCCGGGCGTAGAGATATTGCCATTATTCTGCAGGAATACGGTCTTTTTCCCTGGAAAACAGCCTATGAGAATTTGGCATTGGGATTGAAAATAAGAAAAAGAAGCCGGAGTGACATAGATTCAGCAGTAAAGTCAATATTTAAAGTTATGCATCTGGAAGGTATGGAACAGCAATATCCTACGAAGCTGTCAGGTGGAGAAAGACAGCGGCTAGCTATAGGCCGAGCTTTGATTCTCGATCCTGAGGTTCTGCTTCTGGATGAACCATTTTCCTCACTGGATGCCATGACCAGAGAAAGTCTTCAGGAGCATCTGCTTCTTCTGAAGCAGGAAAGGAATCTCACAGTCCTTCATGTTACCCACAGTATTGAGGAAGCAGTCTTTCTTTCAGATAAGATCCATATTATGGATGGTCTGGGGAGAATCCATAATATGGATAATTCACCTCAGGGCACAAATTATCGTAAAGATCCTGATTTTTTTTCACATTGTGTCAAACTGAGAAAGGATCTTGAGTCTCTGAGTCTTAAGTCAGAATGCAATTTATCTGGAGAGAGGGAATCATGATTAAAAAAGGACTCTCTTTATTTATACTCATCTTTCTCTGGTACTTATTAAGCCTGTTGGCACAGAAAAGCTTTCTTCCTCTCCCTCATATAGTATTGCTGACTCTAGTGAAAGAGATCGTGTCTGGAGATCTTTCAAGGCATCTGGGAGTCTCTCTACTCAGAATCCTGGGAGCACAGCTTGCTGCATTTATACCTGCTCTGTTTCTCGGGATTGGTGCAGGGCGGAATAAAACTATGGATTCTTTATTAAGCCCTATGGTCTATTTTCTTTTTCCCATTCCGAAAATTGCTCTGCTTCCCATTATTCTTCTCTTTCTCGGTCTTGGAAATCTTTCCAAAATATTTCTTGTGGCTCTGATTGTTTTCTTCCAATATTACCTGAATATCCGTGATGGTGTGACAGCCATTAATAAGAAATACTTTGATTCCATGACAAGTCTGGGGGGAGGGAGTCTGATGAATCTGACTCATCTGATTCTCCCAGCAGTTATGCCGTGCATTTATTCCACTCTCAGACTGACTCTGGGGACCAGTATTGCAGTCCTCTTCCTGGCTGAAACATTTGCCACCCGCAGCGGAATAGGCTGGTACATCATGGATGCCTGGGGAAGAATCTCCTATAATGAAATGTTTGCCGGAATTGCAGCTCTGAGTCTGACAGGGCTTCTGTTGATGGAAATGACGAGCTGGTCTGAAAAAAGATTTTCTCCTTGGAACTTCTAATCGAATTTTATTGGGATGATCCTGGATCAAAAAATTATTTTGCTGACAGGCAGATAAAAGAAAAATCGGAAATAGTGTTTCACAGAAAGAGCACAAACTGAAGCATTTGATCATAATGTTTTGAACAATCAATTTATAAGAAATAAGCCCTTCCAATACTGTAATTCTCGAGGGCAATCTGGTGCGTGATCCCGAGGCCAGACTCACCCCCAAGGGAACTCCGGTCTGCAAGTTTGCCGTGGCCAGCAACAGGTCCTACAAAGCGGAGGGAGTCAGGCAGGAAGAAGTTTCCTATTTCGATGTGGAAGTCTAGTCCAATGAAGAGGGGGGGGCTCTCATCACAAAATTAAGGTTGTGGGAGAACATGTGGAATTCAAACCCCAGAACACTGCCTCTGCAGGACCCGGAGACTCGAACGAATCGGAAGATGAAAACCTTAAAGAATCCATTGAGGATACTGTAGAGGAGAGTCTGGAAGAGGTTTTGATCTGAATTAGATCAAATCAGGATTTATTCAGCCTGAGCTGTCGAATTGAACAGCTCGGGTTTGCTGTTCTATACGTGTACCCAAAAAAAGAGTATAATGGCGAAGTACAAAATTATCGTAAATTGAGCTTGGATGAGTATTATTGCCATTTATCATACCATTGGGTTGCTTGCTGGAAAAAGAAAGAAGATATATTGGTATTGGAGGTCTACTATGTTGGTTCACGTGAAAACGCCCCATACCGAGATAGAAATAAAAGGGGATGTTTCAGATAAAATCCTTGAAGTTCTTCAGAGTGAGTATGGTGAGAAGTTGGAAATCCAAAAGGATGAATATAGCGATCCATTTGAGACAGCCAGGTATAATGAGATAAAAGAATCTCTTACTCCCGGTGATTATCTAAAGACAGATCGTGAAAACAAAGGGATAACTCAAAATGAGCTAGTGTCATGACCGGCTGAATTTTAATCATCCAGCCGGAACTTAATTTTCGCCTTCTTAAAGGTAAATTTCCAATCAAACTTTACTTTCTGCTTATTCATTCTATTTTTCCAGGCATTTACATTTT
>NZ_QQPQ01000077.1 GCF_003346715.1 Oceanispirochaeta sp. M1 | reverse complement strand
GAATCATCATAGTCTGGTCATAAGAATACTCTTTGTATCTTGCCATAAGATGAACCTCCGTTTTCTAAATTTTACCATAGATTTCATGAGAACTGTTGAAAAGCTGGCTTTTTCTACAGTCTCAACGAGGATGTAACTTAAAAGTCCCGATGAAGCGATGCTTCCAGGCATGATCCGTGGAGGAGCTTTTGCCCTGATAATTGTTGGAACATCTTCATCATTTTGAAAAATTTCACAAGTACAGGGTCCATATTTCAATTTGATGTGTCTTCTTACGATTACTTTGGCCGGAATGAATTGCAGCTCTTCAGACTCTTCCTGTCCGATAAGCGGTCTCTCGGTATGACAGTGGGGACAAGCTTTTTCTTTATCTGACAAATCGTGTATGACTTCTTCACGGGGAATGTTTGCCGGGATAGGTTTTCTTCCACCGGTTTTCCCTTTTCGATTTTTCTTTTCCGGTTGCTCAGGTTGCTCATCAGTGTCAGTATCGATCTGTTCTATTTCATTGAATAGAACCATCTGTTTCTTATCTTCTACAGTCCATTTTTCACTTGTTCTGGCATATTTCAATCCTTTGATGAACAGAATCTCATCCTGCAGGCTCTGAATCAGAACATCTTGCTTTCTCTGTTTCTCCTGCATATCAAGGACGAGTTGCTTTAACTTTTCGATATCATCGGGTAATGATGATTTATCCTCTCCAGTTGCCATAATGAGAATTATAACAGGAGTACGTTTAAATTAATAGTAAAATGTTTTTAAGAAACCGATGTGTAGTTCAACTGCTTATGAGCTTTCCAGAAATCTATGCCATTGAGCAACATCTTAAATTGTTCTAAAGAGATCAAATTGGCTTCTTTTTCATCGGACGGCCAGGGGAAACGATCTTTCTCCAGACGCTTTAACCAGAGGCAAAATCCATTTCGATCCCAATAGAGAATCTTTAAGAGCCGTTTCTGTTTATTGCAGAAGAGAAATAGTGAACCAGAGAAGGGATCTTGTTTGAGATCTTCCTCAACCAGAATGGACAGACCATTTATCTGCTTTCTCATATCTGTGATTCCCGGTTTTACATATATATTCAGATTATTTAAATCCAGGATCATGAGATTTTCCCAAGAGCAGAAATTATGTTCAGGAGATGAGCTTCATCAAAACTTTTCGGGACAATGATTTTAGCTTTACCGATGAAAATTTCAATGTTATTTATCTCATCATTGCTTACTTGAATGGAATTCAGTTTAACAAGTTTAGTTTCTTTTAAATATGATGGTTGTAGAATCCTTGTTTTCCAATCTCTGAAGGTCCAGTAATTTATTCCTTCCTTTTTACAGAATTCTGTCATGGGTCTTCCGGTTGATTGCCATCTGCTAATTGTTTCTATCCAGTCTTCTCGGGTCATTTGGTGACCTCCTTACTGGATAAAATAATCTGTCATGAGATTATGCGGTAGATGCGGTGAAACAGGCGCTTACAAACATCTCGTTCAAAAGGATCGTTAGTAACTTAGTGATATTTCATTTCATTTTTTTATTAGCTATGAATAATATGCTATGAATTACTATTTTAGTGGTTACACAAATGTAAAACGTTTGTAAACTGTGTAAAAATTTTCATTAAATTAGCACGATTACTCAAATCTTGCCTTGATTCTCCACAGTAAATAGAAGGTTAAAAAATCAGATATTAGAGGTTCGTTGATGGTGGTTTGGGGGGGCAATACACCGAATTTCAGGGGTCAGTATTGCGAAAACGTGGGGGTCAATTTCTTGAAAATTGACAGTTGACTGCTTTATATAACTTTAATGTGTCTTTCAAGCTGATATTTAGCTTCAATTAAACATTTTGGAACAGAATACACATATAGTGTATTTAACTTTCTTTTGCATGATTCCGGTCACCGACACAAACTTAAAGGCTCTCATTATTAGTTATTACCAGTTTCGATATGCAGATAGATTAATATTTTTTAATATATGAATTTATGGGTGGGTATTACATCTTTAAATTGGATAGTTTTAAGATTCTTTCTCGAATAATAATTTTACTTAGAATACCGGTTTTCTATCTCTCAATTTCACTAATCCTGCATGAAAAAAAAGACTTTTCTGAGGCTCTGCCGGAGAAAAGATCCTATCCTTCAAAAAGGATTGCAGGAGATCATTGAAACACTAATTCCCACAGCAGCAGGAACAGCTTGATTCCTTTTCCTGAGTTTCAGAATACAATCTAATCAGCTCTATTATATCAGCAGAGCAGCACTTTCCTGAAGGATTAAGATTTTTACAGTCTCCACCGGAACATGCTGTGGTGGCCTCTGTTATGGACTGAAGGCTATTGTTGCCGGTTAAAATAGAGTCGACAATTATTTTCTTATTAATTTGTTTACAGTAACAGACTATTTCATTATCAGAAGCAGATTTCCATTCTTTCATTCAAACATCCTTTATTTACAATATTATACAGATTCTGAATTATAATAGTAAGATAGTATTGAATAAGATGCAGGCTGAGGCTGGCTGTTCGAATCCTCTTGGCAGGTCTTTTTTTTTCGAGCTTAAAAGGGCAGATATCATACTATTAAAAAAAGAATTGATAACAAGCAAGTACCATCTTAACTATCAGAATTTTTAAAGATTGTTAAACAAAACTTAAATTATACAGCAATGATCTGGGATATTCCCTTCAATCCTTCTACGGGAATATTTGATATCAAAGAAGGTAAATATACAGCAACAGGGAGTCAAAAGATAAAATCAGAGGTAATTCTCACTTATTTCCCCTCAGCCAGCCGCTGATCAGCAAGTTCGGATCTAATTACTTTGCATCCTTTGGCATTCCACCCTGAAATGTCCAGCTCCCATCCAGAATCTCCTTGCGGGGTAGGTAAAAGCGAATCATATAATTCCACCCTTCGGAAATTGGTAAGTGATTTACAATTTTAGGATCACCCCCGAAGTGAATCGTGAAGGAGCCGTCTTTATTGGGGATTCCGCTAAGATTATTTACGCTGCAGGCTTCTTCTTCCGGCAGCCCCCCAGGCCATTGCACTTCCCAATAAATGACGGATCGGATCAACATCCTCCTTCTTGCCGAAGGTGGTACTGGCAAGGCATCGTAGGTAACCTTGTAGCTCACCTCGTCATATGATGTCAACGATCGTACTGCTATAGGGCGTGTCGTGATTCATGCGGATGACATTCTGTTGATTAAGGGCTTTATTTAATCTTCTGTAACTTCGGCTCTTTCCATGTACCTTCCAGGGCTTCCGGTTTTGGCCAGTATAGGCGCATAATGACGGAGAATGGTCCCTCAGGTGCGGGCAACCAGTTGGTCTCCTTACTTTTACCAGGAGACTCATGCTGAAGATATAACGTTATACTCCCATCCTCATTGGGGACAAAATCCGGAACCATGATAGAGTTGAGTAAATACCGGTTGATAGGGTTAGCGACAAGCAGGCTGGCCGGTAGTTCATACATTGTCAATGACCAGAAGGCATTGACAGGGGGCAATTGATCCTTTTCAAAAGTGATGGTGTAGCTATTGGTACCATTTAAATCCTGCCCGTCTGAGTCGACATAATAGCTTGGGTAAATTGCCTCTTCGGCCGTGTTCCCCCAGATACCTAGAACAGCGGCTCCCATCCGGTAGGCATAGTTATTTTGCAAATGCTCCCTTGTTCCGAAGGTTTCTGCGGAGGTGAGTTCACCAGCTATAGATTTTTCCATCAAGCCCGCGAAGTCGTCTTCCCATGCATCTATGATGCCCTGCTCGATGGCTGCCTGAACTTCTGGTGAGAAACTGTTCATATCAAATGTTTTTCCTGCTCCGATACCAATTTTTGCAAAACGCATCATAAGATCCTCTTCGGACGGGTGTGTGGGACAGAATTGCAGAACAAAGTTTAATTGCTCAAACACCTTGGGAGATGTCTTGATCTCATCACGGGTAAGGGGTTTGATAAACTGGATGTCTGGCACTTCCTTTGAAGCCGGCTGGTCGAGAAATGCAGAAAGGGTCTGCACCTTGTAATCCTCTTGAATTTTTTTGACATTTCCCATGTCTTCAGGAAGAAATAACTGAGTTCGGTAAAAGGCTACTACCAACTCGGTTTCCGAGCGGACAACCTTATCAATACCTTCGGGTTTATTACCTTTCCAGCTGGGACCGGCAATAAGATAGCTGCCAGCATCATTGCCCGTTGTCCGGCTGCCCAGGTAGTCAAAATTGTGTGTATACATGTCGATTAACTGTATGCTGAAATAGCGACTCTTCTCTATAGGCGGTAAAGTCAGTACGATGGGCTCAGCCCGTAGGTCCAACCCAAGCCAGGAATAGGGTGTATCGGAATTGGGGGTTTGTATCGCTGTGTCATCAGGAGTGAAGACACGTGATATATTCTTAATCTGGTTCCAGGGAGCTTTGAATTCAGGATCTTTGCTATCCACAAAGCTCGCATACTGAATACGATAATTATCCACCATCGGGTTGCCGTAAATATACGCCTCTCTGGCAATGGCTCGAGCTTCGGAAGGGGCTATTTGTATACCTGCGACAGGCTTCTTTCCTGTCTCACAACCACACAAAATCAGCAGTAAGATCGCGGTTATTAATACTTGAGTTATGTTCATCCTTTTCATGCTATTCTCCTTGAATTTTTGAAGGCTTCTATCTGTTCTGAAGTGGTGCTATAACAAATTGATTGAAACCTGTTGTACCAATTGTTATCTGATAATCATTCATCCTGTGTGTTCTTTTTTTCGAACAGTCCGAGAGATCGCTATCACTTCAGTTATCCCTTTTCCCACAGATGCAAGGATTTTTCATATTTAACTATATAATATGCATATAGACATTTTTATCAAATAAAATAGATAATTCTGAAATTATATTAATGTTCTTACAGAAACTGGATTTTCAAAATCTTAGAAATCGCAAATCATAGGTTGAAGCTCTTCCATGTGATTAAAAGTAACAGTCTTTTCTTTTGACGGTTAGCTCTCATCAGTAAAAAGAGATGGTTTCAATAATCAATTCAGGCATATTACGTTTTAAATCCCAACCACAGTCGATGTTGAGGTTCAAGCTGGGTAATGCTTTGAAGAAAACAATAATAGTCGATCCAACGCAATACTCCCAGGCATCAGGACCATTGCCCCAATACTCAGAATAAACATATCCGATATCTGTAAAAGGCCGTAGGTGAAGGGCGAGGCCTCTAGGTGTTTCAAATACTTTAAAATTCGTCTGAAGTGACAGGTAATTACCCCAAGCCCCATATGTCATGTAATCAACAACCCCTCGTAATCGATCTCCAGCATTATCCCTTGGACCGGTGAATGAATAAAATCCACTGATGCGTCCGGAAATCTCAAACCATGAAGTGAGAGGGATAAAACCCTTGAGATCAGATTCAAGAAAAAGATCACTTGTCCCCGATCCAGTGTACCAGAGATTATAATTCATCATATCGAAATATAATCCCTTACGGAAATTACCAACCCAGTCAACATCATCCAAAACAAAGCCATGATTCAATCCCGGAGAAAACCCATAATTTCGAAATACCTCGTCGGGATAGCTTGTCTCATTAGAAATCATGCGGTGATTGTATTGCCACGACAACAGTGGTGTGACGGTATAGGTCCAGGGGCTGATTGAAGCAAGGGGTATATCCAGGGAACCGCTTAACTGTGAATATGTACTACGGTACTCCGCTACCGTATTTCCATCAATATTTCCATAACGTGTTGTTCCATCAAATTGCTTTATGTTCATTCCCAAATGAAATTTTCCGACTATGATATTATCAACATTGTACTCAAAAAGTAATTCAATAGGACTCCAATATCCTTGAACCATGTGGTCTGTCAGAGTCCCAAAAGCATTATAATAATCTGCCTTCAGTCCGAAAGTGAGACCTCTTGCAGTAGAATATTTTAAAATTGGTCTTGGTATTAATGTGACTGAATCCTCCAACTGTATCTGGATATCTACCAATCCCTCTCCTGCAGGGAGAATATTCCATTCAAAAGATTTAAATAATCGACGTCTCAGCAAATTATTGACATGGAACTGAATGAAAATTTCAAGATCCTCAAGGCTCTCATATTGCTGGCCGCTCTCCAGACCAAGTTCTTTGAGGAGTACACCACGCTTTGTTTTACCATCCAGATCTGTCCTGATTTCATTGATTTCGATACTATCCTGACCAAAAACATGGTTTGCAAAGGAAGTTAACAGCAGCAGTGTGAGAATTAATATCCTTCGGGTCTTTTTCATTGCAGACATTTATATTTCCTTTAGTCTTGAAGCATTTTTTCACAACAATACTGTCGACGCAGAAGTCGATGTTTCCACGTTGAGGACGATTGATCTCTATGATCACCATCAGAACAAAAGTCGTTTTTGTATCTACACTTAAGAGCCTTTTGGGACCTATAATTTATGATATATAGACATTTATAGTAAACGGAGTATCATTTGTCAAGTTTTACGTTTATAAGTATGTACGAAACTAAAATTTTGATGTCTGAGAGCTCTAACTAACTTTCTGTATATAATCTGAACATTCTTTAAAGGACTTTGGATTCATTATTTGTGCTGAATGATACGCTATTTCATCTGCGTTGTTCTCATCAAAACCAATAGTTTCAAGAAGAGTTTTAAAAAGCGAATAATTTCTATTCAGAGTTTCTGCTATGGATTTTCCTGTCTCTGTAAGAAGTATACCCCTATGATCCATAGTTATATATTCAAGCTTTAATAGTAGTTTCATTCTTGAACAAACTGCTGGTTTTGAAATTCCTTTTTCGTGAGCAATGTCAACCGATCGGACAGTCCCGGTCTGTTTTGAGAGGATAAATATAGTAATTAAATAGTCATAATTTGTATTTATAGTTTTCATTATAACTCCTTTTCAGTAATCCATGTTTCTTTCCTGTATCAATTTTTAAGACGAATAAAGTATGGAAATATTTATAATAAAAATATATTTTTTGAAAATTGGTTATTTGCATCTAATATTGAATACTATTTCCACTATTCCGAAATTTATAGATTTACAAAAATGTCTTTTAAAATAGTTATTATTTGAGTATTATCATATATAAGCATTACGAAATAATAGTATACGTTACAACTTAAATTAGTCATAACTACCTATTGACAGAAAAAGTTAATCTTAATAAACTATTTTTACAGGAATAAAAATAAACTTTGGAGAAACTTTCATGAAACTGAATGAGGGAAATACTGCTAGAGAATATAGCATTGTAAGAATCAATGCACTGGAAGAAGGTATGAGTGAATTCCTTTTTACATTAGGTTGTTATCCAGGGGAAAGAATCACAATAATCTCACAACTTTCTTCAAATTTTATAGTTAATATCAAAGATGCAAGATACAGTCTTGATGAAAATCTGGCGTCAGCTATTTTTGTTGAAGATATAAATATAGAAGAATTAGCTGTATAAGTAAGAGAAGTCTTAAAGGGCTTTTTTTTTAAGTCTAAAAGAAGCCATCCCTAATAAAAATAGTATGCACATATATAACTCATATCAGAGCTTTTGATATGAAAATAGGAGATAGATATGAAAATTGCATTGGCAGGTAATCCGAACAGTGGTAAAACGACACTGTTTAATGCGATTACAGGGAAAATTGAACATGTGGGTAACTGGCCCGGGGTAACAGTAGAAAAAAAAGAGGGCTCGGTTAAGTCATCATTCATTTCTGATGAAAAAAACGTAACAGTAGTTGATCTGCCCGGTGCATATTCTATGTCACCATATACAAGCGAAGAATCTATTACAAAAGACTTTGTAATTAATGAAAAACCGGATGTAATCATCAATATTGTTGATGCCGGTAACATCAGTCGAAGTCTGTTCTTTACCACTCAATTATTAGAACTGGGAGTGCCCGTAATTGTTGCTTTGAATAAGTGTGATATCAATGAGAAAAAAGGTACTATTATTGACACAATGCTTTTAAGTGAAGTACTGAAATGTCCTGTAATTGAGACTATTGCCACTGAAAGCAGGCAGAATGGTTTAGCATCACTTATTGATATAGCTGTTTCAGTAAATAAAAATGGTGATAAACAAAAAGCGCCCTCCCCAAAAGACAAAATCATAGAATTCAGCAAAGAGGAAATTGAGGCTCTGGATAAGAAGAGATATGATCGTGTGTCTGGCATTGTAACACAGGTAGAAAGAAGGAAACTGGAATCGTCATCACAGACTAGACAGGATAAAGTTGACCGTTTTGTAGCTCATAAATGGCTGGGTATCCCCATTTTTGCAGTAATTATATGGTTGGTCTTTTCAGTGTCACAATCCTGGGTGGGTCCCTGGCTGGCAGATGTTCTTGTCGGCTGGATTGATGGCTTTTATGGTCTTGTCGAAGGGGCTCTGGGAGAGGGAACAAACCCTGTTCTGAGTTCACTCCTACTCGATGGTATAATTGGTGGGGTAGGGGCTGTTGTCGGGTTCCTTCCTTTGATTATGGTACTCTTTTTTATGCTGGCTCTTCTTGAAGACTCTGGATATATGTCTCGTGTTGCACTAATTATGGATAGATACTTTAAGAAAATTGGATTATCCGGTAAATCTATCATTCCTATGATCATCAGTACTGGCTGTGCTATTCCCGGAATTATGGCGACTCGAACAATAAAAAATGAAAGGCAGAGAAGAACGACAGCCATGTTGGCTCCCTTCATGCCCTGTGGTGCAAAATTACCGATTATAGCTCTTTTTGCCGGTATCTTTTTCAACAATAATGCCTGGGTTGGAACATCAATGTATTTTCTGGCAATTCTAATGATTATTGTCAGCGGTTTAGTCATTAGGCTCATTACTGGTGATAAATCGACCTCATATTTTCTCATTGAACTTCCTGAATACCGTATTCCCAGCATAAAGAGAGCAACAATCTCAATGTTCAGTCGGGCTAAAGCTTTTATTATAAAAGCAGGTACCATTATTCTTATATGTAACGCTGTCGTTCAAATTCTTCAGACTTTTAACTGGCAGTTACAGGTTGTCACTGAAGAAATGCCAGGCTCCAGTATTCTAGCCTCTATCGCATCACCTCTAGCATGGATTTTTATTCCTCTTGGATTTGGTCTGTGGCAGTTTGCAGCAGCTGCTATTACCGGATTTATTGCAAAGGAAAATGTTGTAGGAACATTGGCGGTAACTTTTTCAATTACCAACTTTATTAATGTGGAAGAACTTGCACTCGTTGCAGGAGGTTCTGAAGTTGTTTCAGTCTTTGGAATCGGAGCAGTTGCAGCACTTTCCTATCTGGTATTCAACTTATTCACACCTCCCTGTTTTGCAGCTATCGGGTCTATGAATTCAGAGATGGAATCAAGGAAATGGCTATGGGGGGCAATCGGATTTCAATTGGGAATGGGTTATATCGTTGCATTTCTTGTGTATCAGCTGGGAACATTATTTACCATGGGTGAATTGGGCAGTGGATTCCTTGGTGGACTAATGGCAGTTGTGGCGATAATAGGTTTCATTGTGTATCTCATTCTTAGAAATAACAGATCAGAGATTAAAAGTTCATTGAAGGCTGCATGATGACAACAACTGATATTTTGATTATTGGGGTTATCATATTTTTAATTGCAGGAGCCCTCTGGAAAATCTTAAAAGATAAGAAAAAAGGGGCAGGTTGTTCAGGCTGTACGGGATGTCCTATGTCCGGACAATGTAATGTCCCTCTAGAAGAAAAAGGTTAATTAGAAAGTTTCGATGACAGTCATATTCATGAGTGATAAATGCTAACTTGTTTTGTAATAAGTTAGCATTCATTTCCCTATATCATATGTATCGAGTTGATTCAGTTAGATATAAGAATTTGTAATTGATTAATCTTTTTGTCGTCGCCAGCTACATCCAATATTTAATGAAGTACAATTTCCAAATGAATTTTTTAACAATGATCCATTACTAATTAAGGCGCAGTTACTTGATTGAAGACTTATGAAAAATCCAACATCTGATGTTTTATTCGTTTCAAATCCAAGTTCGCCAAAAATCCCTAAAGCGGTAGTGGATCTATTTCCAAAATTACTCAATAAGAAAAATGCAGGTCCGCCTCCCAGGAAAAATCCCATGGATTTATCAGTCCCAGCCCATCTCATCCCAATTGGTGCCTTTATACTTGAAAGTAAATCTCGGGGACTATCACTCATCCTAAATCCTAGTAATTCAGTGTATGTAGCCATTGAAACTGGTATTCCCAGACTTGTATCTACTCCAAAATAAAGTCCAGAATCTTTCGGGCAGAAGCTGAGCCTGTAAGATGCTCCAATAACACTATCAATCGAAAAAATATTTAAATTAGCAATTGAAAATGAAGAAGTAGTAAAACTGACAGTATTCGTTATTGTTTTCGCTGAAATTGTAAAAGTAACAAAAAAAAGACAGAAAATAAATACTATTTTTTTCATTTATGACCTCAACTTATTTTATGTATAGATAATATCTGTCCCTCATACACAT
>NZ_QQPQ01000076.1 GCF_003346715.1 Oceanispirochaeta sp. M1 | reverse complement strand
TCATAATGGTGACTACCTATTGATTAAAATGTCCTGCTGGAGAAACTCCGGTAGTGTTCTTGCTAATATGGCCATGCCTAACGCATGGTTTAAAGATCTTGGTCTGTTTCATTTGACTGATGTGAATGCTGGTCCAGTCGTCCCTATTTCGGGATATTTTGAACAGGAGCCGTATACGAGGTCCGTACGTACGGTTCTGTAAGAGGGATGAAAAGAGACTCTTTGAGAAAAGGTCTCTTTTCACCCTACTTAATATATGTTCGCCCGGCAGTACGCATTACCCGGGGAGATCTTATTAGCTGCCAAGTGCTGCTGTCATCGAAAGGTTACGGGATGGTTCATTTATTTCAGATTGGGAGAGGTGCATGGTGGAATGCCCGTAAATCTCATACCCCCATATTTCAAAATTAAAATAATAAAAATAAAAGTTGACTCATCACTATTCTGATATATAATGAAAACAGATTTCATAATGTGAAAACATGGAAAATGATTTTATAGTTTCAAAAAGAGAGATTTTTAGTTGATGACATCCTTAAAAAGAATGAAACTTGCCCTTAACCATAAAGAAGCAGACAGGGTTCCTTATGACCTGGCAGGAACGACAGTAACAAGCATTTCCGGTATAGCTTGGGAACGCGCCATGAAACATCGGGGGCTCTCTCCCGAATTTGATGATTCCAAAACAGTAGATATTGTTTCCCAGATAATAATTCCCCCTGAAGAAAAACTTGTAGAACTCAAAGTTGATACCAGACGGATCGGAGCCGGACGGGTTCTGGATCAGGATAAATCACTGAAGAAAGAGGGTGATACCTGGTCATTTATTGACCAGTACAACTGCCGCTGGGAAATGGTTGAAAGAAAGGATTATTACTTTAATCAGACCAGTCATCCCCTGGAGCAGTATGAAGACATTCAGGATGTTCTCAAAAATCTTACAATACCCGATCTGAGCTGCAGAAAGGCTGAGTACTATGAACTCTTTGATAAACAGAGAGCCGAACTGGGAGAGGCTGCATTGGTTGCCGACAGAAACTGCGCCGGACTGACAGAGATGTTCCTCCGATTCAGGGGTTATGAAAACGGTTATATGGATATGGCACTCTATCCCGATGAAAGCCGTGAGCTTATGGACCTGATTGCAGAGCATAAGATGCAGTACTGGGATATTTTCGGTGATTATATTGTTGACAGAGGACTTCAGGACAGCTTCCTGGTTGCTGCTGAATGTGATGATCTTGGAACTCAGCAATCTCTGCTTGTTTCTGAAGGAATGCTGGAGGATATTGTCTTTCCTTCAATGACTAAATATATCAGTTTTATTAAAAATAAAATTCCTGGAATCAAGGTCTTCTTCCATTCATGTGGAGCCGTAAAACCTCTTATTCCCAAATTTATTGAAACAGGAATTGATATTTTGAATCCCGTACAGTACACAGCATCTACCATGGATCTAAAGGGTCTGAAAAGGGATTTTGGAGAGGATATTTGTTTTTGGGGCGGCGGTGTCGATACTCAGGAGGTCCTGTCCAAAGGCAGCCCTGAAAGAGTTCGTGATGAGGTGAAAAAGAACCTGGATATTATGGCTCCCGGTGGAGGCTTTGTCTTTGTGCCGGTTCATAACATACAGGAGGATGTACCTCCCGAGAATTTCTGGGCAATGTGGGATGCCTGGAACGATTTTTCAGCTTATTAAGTTGGCCATTATTTAAAAAAAATATATTAAAGCAGATTTGGGTTTTTACCCATAAAAAGAAGAATCACGGATGTATATCCGGATAAAAAATTGAGGAGTTATTATGAAAAAGAGTCTAGTCGTTTTAATGATGCTGATGGTTTTCCTGTCCTTTGGATGGGCAGAAGGTCAGAAAGACAGCGGATCTGATGAAACGGAAATTTACACAATGAAATTCGGTCATTCTATGCCCACTGAAACTTCACGTCATCAGTCCCTGCTGAAGTTCAAGGACTATGTTGAAGCAGAATCTGAAGGTAGAATTGTAGTAGAAATCTATCCTTCCGGACAGCTTGGTAAAGAAGCGGAAATGCTGGAAGCCCTGAAACTGGGAAGCCAGGAAGGTTACCTCGGTGGTGTCTTTGATTCAATCACTCCCAAGCTGAACCTCTACCTTATGCCCTTCCTTTTTGCTGATCAGGAAGCTCTTATGAGATTTGCCAATTCTGATCTCGCTGATGAAATCAACAAAGATGCTGAACAGTATGGAATCAAACTGCTTGCCAATGGTGATGCAGGTTCAAGAAACGTAACCAACAACATCAGACCTGTTCATACTCCCGCTGATATGGTTGGACTTAAAATGAGAACACCCCCCGTTGAAGCTATTATCAAAACTATGGAAGCACTGGGTGCCAACCCTGTGTCTATTCCTTATGTAGAAGTATATATGGCTCTTAAAACAGGTGTTGCCGACGGTCAGGAAAATCCCTACATGAATATTGCAACAATGAAGTTCCAGGAAGTTCAGAAATACATGACAGTTATGCATTATCTATTCAACCCTGAGCCCTTCTGTGTAGCTCTTGACTGGTTTAACACACTGCCTGCAGATCTTCAGAAAGTAGTTGATATGGGTGCTGATGTTTATACCGAAAGCCAGAATAAAATGCGTGCCGACAGTTCTGATGAGTATCTTCAGATCATCAAGGATGCTGGTGTTGAAGTTTATACTCCCACTGCAGTTGAAAGAAAAGAATTCATCGATGCATGTGCTCCCGTATATGAGTACTACATGGGTAAAGGTTTCTTTACTCAGGCCGAACTGGATAAAGCAATTTCCATTGCCTCCGGTAAATAATATCTGACTGATTTTGACAGGCCGTTCTTCAGAGCGGTCTGTTTTCAAATCCGAGGTTTAAAATGAATAAATTTCTTAAAATATTAGATAAAGTTCTGTCTGTATACTGTTACTCCATGATGGGTATTCTGGCAGTCAGCATAATTCTATCAGTATTTCTCCGTTATGTTTTCAACATAACTTTTGTTAAGGGAGAAGAGGCCATAACAATGGTTTTCGTCGCTACCACATTCTACGGAGCGGCATTGGGCATTCGTGAGCGTGATCACATTAGTATTGCCTATTTCAGCGAGAAAGCAAACGATCGTATGCGCGGTTATATTGATATATTGGTAAATCTGGTAATCATCTTTGTATTGTATTATCTGTTCAAGAACAGCCTTGTTTGGATCGATAAAGTCGGGAATGTTAAATCTCCCGGACTCCAGGTAGCTACAAAGTATCTGTATGTAATGGTTCCCATCAGTTGTGTCCTCTCCATTTTTTACTGCATTATTAATATTCTCAGTGTATTTATTTCTATTGATGAGCCTGAATACGGTTATGACCGGAATGAGATTCATTTAGAGGAAGCTGAAGTGCTTGGTGAGGAAATTGGATTTAGCAAAAAGGAGGTTAAATCATGAGTCTATTTTTAATGATGTTTTGCCTCTTTGTGCTGATACTTTTAAGTGTACCCGTTGCTTATTCGCTGGGTGCATCGGGATTGCTTTATCTGCTTCTAGAGCAACCAGCATTTATTTCTACTCTTCCTCAGAGAGTATGGTCCGGAACAAACAGTTTTGTAATTATCGCCATGCCCCTCTTTATTCTAGCCGGTGAGCTGATGAATAGAGGCGGCCTGACTAAAAGACTTATCAACTTCAGTCTTCTTACAGTAAAGCCTATTCGCGGTGGACTGGGAGAGGTAAATGTTGTAGCCAGTATGATTTTCGGAGGAATCTCCGGATCTTCTGTTGCTGATACTTCAGCTCTTGGTTCAGTTCTGATTCCCCAAATGATCAAAAAAGGATACAGCAAAGGGTTTGCTACAGGTATCACCGTTGCTTCCTCCACTATGGGGATGATTATACCTCCTTCTGTACCTATGCTGATGTATGCCATGATATCTGGTGCTTCTGTTGGAAAACTTTTTCTTGCCGGCCTTATTCCCGGTGTCCTTATCGGTGTTTCACAGCTAGTAATTGTTTACCTGTATTCAGCGAAAAAAGGCTATCACCCTCCTCGGGAAAAGATAAGCATGGATGAGATTACAAAGACTACCCGTGATGGAATTCTGGCAATTATAATGCCTCTTATTATTGTTCTCTCTATTTCATTTGGTGTGGCAACAGCCAGTGAATCTGCAGGAATCGCAGTATTGTATTCATTGCTTCTGGGATTCTTTATCTACAAAGAACTGAAGGTGAAGCATCTCCCGGGCATTCTAAAAAAGACAGTAATGATGTCCAGTTCCATTATGATCATTGTAGGTTTTTCCATGATCTTTACCTGGATTCTGGCTGTTGAACAGATTCCTGCCATGGTAGCCAACTTTATGCTGAATCTTGATGTTCATAGATTCTGGATTCTTATCTTTGTAGATATTCTGATTCTTTTTATTGGTACTTTTGTTGATGTAACTCCAGCACTTCTGCTTCTCTGTCCCATTCTCATTCCTGTAATGGGCTACTTCGGAATTGGAGATCTGCAGTTCGGTGCCATCATGATTACAGGTTGTGCTGTAGGACTGGTAACACCTCCTGTCGGGATGTGTCTGAATGCGGCAACAAAAATTTGCGGACTGCCTATCACACAGATATTTAAGAGTGCTCTGCCCTTTATTGTCTGTAACCTGATTGTTCTGCTTTTGGTAACATTTGTTCCCGAAATCAGTACATGGCTGCCCTCTCAGTTTATGTAGCACTAAGATGCTGACCCTTCGGCGCTGTGGCGGGGAAAATTATTTATGTAAATATTACTGTAGGTAATAAAATAAAATATTTGTTCTATAGGAGAACACAAATGGCAATTAGTTTTGATTTAAAAGGTAAAGTAGCAATTGTTACAGGTTGTAGTACAGGACTGGGACAGGGAATCTGTCTTGGTATGGCTGAAGCCGGTGCCAAGGTTGTAGGTGTAGACTATGTTGCTGCCCCTGAGACAGCAAAGATGATTGAAGAAAAAGGCGGAGAGTTCCTCGGAATAGAGGCCAACTTGATGACAATCGATCCCATTCAGGGCATCGTAGACCAGACTGTCGCCAAATACGGTTCTGTAGATATTCTCGTGAATAATGCCGGAATCATCAGAAGAGAAGATTCCATCAACTTTTCTGAAAAAGACTGGGATGATGTAATGAATATCAACATCAAGACAGTGTTTTTCTTCTGTCAGACTGTTGGAAAACAGTTTATGAAGCAGGGCAACGGCGGAAAGATCATCAACATCGCCTCCATGCTCTCCTTCCAGGGTGGAATCAGAGTCCCCTCCTATACAGCCAGTAAGAGTGCTGTCATGGGTGTAACCAAACTTCTGGCCTGTGAATGGGCAAAAGATAATATCAATGTAAATGCAATCGCCCCTGGTTATATGAATACAAACAACACAGAAGCACTCAGAAATGATCCTGAAAGATCAGCAGCAATTCTGGGACGTATTCCTGCAGACCGCTGGGGACTTCCTTCAGATGTCGCAGGTCCTGCTGTATTCCTGGCGTCTTCCGCTTCGGACTATGTAAACGGGTATACCCTTGCCGTAGACGGTGGATGGTTAGCTCGCTAAAATGTAGTGACTGAATCGGGAGAAAATTCTCCCGATTGATTTGAATCTGGAGGATTTCTATGGCTGTTCAAATACTGGACAAATCTTTTTTAGTTTTGGAAACATTGTCCCGTGATTTTGCGGGTCTGAGCGTTTCTGAGTTATCAAAAAAGGTTGATCTTAATATAACTACAGTTCATAGAATCCTCGGTACTTTTTCAGATAGAGGATATATCCAGCAGGATAGGGATAAACGTTACAGTTTGAGTCAGAAATTTATTGAATTATCAAGTTCCTATCTGAATGGACTTGATTTGAAGGGTGTTGCCGGCTCTTTTTTAAAGAAGATGTCATCAGAATTGCAAATGACCGTTTTTCTGGCCACTTTGATGGATAATCAAGCCGTTTATATTGATAGGCATGATAGTTTTAATAAGCTGAGACGTTATACAAGCATAGGTGAGCGGAAGCCCCTGTACTGTACAGCACTGGGTAAATCCCTACTTCTGGGATTTAGTACTAAAGATATTGATAGATATATTGAGAATTGTGATTTTGAAAGATTTACTGAAACTACTGTCAGCAGTAGAGAACAGCTTCTCAAGGATCTTGAAACCAGCTCCATCAGAGGCTGGTCGGTTGATTATGAGGAAGTTATTGAAGGCATTATCTGTTTTGCCGCCCCTATTTATGATTACCGGGGACATATTATTGCTGCTATGAGTACCTCTATCAATAAAGAAGATATGAATCCTGCAAGTCAGGATAAAATAATAAATACTCTCATTGAAGTGTCACGGCTAATATCAGAAAAAATGGGATATCGGCCTTCCGAGTAATAGCTCTGGTCGAGGTCTTTAGAACCTTCGACCTTAAGTGTCAAGAATCTCAGAGCAATTCTATTGCTCTGAATGGTTAGGAGAAATAAATGAGTAAAGCAGCCCTTTATAAAGGGAATAAAATAATAGAAGTTGTAGAAAGAGAAGCACAGCCCCTGAAGCCTGAGGAAGTACGCCTCGAAGTAGCATACTGCGGGATTTGTGGCACTGACAGACATGCCTACCATGGTGTTATGGATGCCAGAATAGGTAAAGATGCCATTATCGGGCATGAGATGTCCGGTGTTATCAGAGAGTGCGGATCTGCGGTTAAAGACCATAATATCGGTGATACAGTTGTTGTCCGCCCTCTGGACTGGTGTGGTGAATGTCCCACCTGTAAGAGAGGATTTACACATATCTGTGAAAACCTGAACTTTATCGGTCTGGATTCTGAAGGTGCCTTTCAGTCTTCCTGGAATGTAAATCAGAGAATCCTGCATAAGGTTCCCGAAGGTGTAAGTCTGAAAGATGCTGCTCTGGTAGAACCCCTGGCTGTAGCCTGTCATGATGTGCGTCGCTCGGGTGCTACATCTGATGATTTTGCTTTGATTATCGGCGGCGGCCCCATCGGAATTCTTATTGCACAGGTTCTTAAAAGTAAGGGTGTAACCTTTGTCCTTTCCGAAGTAAATGAAACCCGTCTCTCAATTGCCGAGTCACTGGGTATTAAAACCCTTAATCCCACTAAAGATGATATTCCTGCAGCCCTGAAAGAGATGAATAACGGGTCTCTGGCTGATATCGTATTTGAAGTTTCAGCTTCTCAGCCCGGAGCACTCTCCATGACCGCCTTTGCCCGTCCCCGTGGTAAGATCGTACTGGTAGGTATTTTCGGTTCAAATCCCGAAGTCTGTCTGAAGGACTTCTTCTGGAAAGAGCTTGAGCTGTTTGGTGCCAGAGTATATGCGGCCGAAGATTTTGATGAGGCTCTTCAGGTTTTAAATAGAGACGATTTTCCTGCGGAGTCAATTATATCAAAAATATATCCTCTGGAAGAGATGGAACAGGCCTTTAAAGATCTTGATGAAGATCTCTCTGTTATGAAAATTCTTGTACAGTGTGGAGACTTGAAATGAAGAATATTAAGATAGGAAATAAAGGTATCAGCAGTTCTGAGCTCTGCCTGGGAACTATGTACTTCGGTATCAAAGTGCCCGAAGATGAATCCTTCCGCCTGATGGATTATTACTATGATCAGGGCGGCCGTTTTTATGATACCGCCAATAAGTATGCAACCTGGATTCCTGGATTCCCTGAGCCTGTGGGAGAGCTGATGTTGGGCCGCTGGATCAAATCCAGATCAAATAGAGCTGATGTTCAGATCGCCACAAAGATGGGTTTTCCCTACGGTGTTGTTCCTCTGGGACTAAAAAAAGAGCTGATTATCCAGGAAGTGGATAAGAGTCTGAAGCGTCTTGGTGTTGAGCAGATTGATCTGCTCTATGCCCATACCGATGACTATGACACTCCCCAGGAAGAGTATATGGAAGCCTTTGATTCCGTTGTTAAATCCGGAAAGGTTAAAGCTCTGGGTTCAAGTAATTTTTATGCCTGGCGCATGGCGGCAGCTAATGAAATTGCAGAGAAGAACGGATGGACTCCCTTCAGCTGTACACAGGCAAAGCTCTCTGTTCTCTGGCCTAAAGTAAATGCTAATTTTGGGAGACAGCTCCCTGTCACTGCTGAAATGCTGGATTACTGCAAGGTTCAGGATATAGCACTACTCTGTTATTCTCCCCTCCTGCAGGGATTTTTCGGAAGAACAGACCGAGATATGCCTGCTGATTACGATACTCCCCAGAATAATGAGATTTTGAACTATTTCAGAGATGCTGCGGCAGATATGAATGTTTCAGCCAATACGCTGGTTCTGAGCTGGATGAGAGAGCAGGGAATGATTCCCCTTATTACAGGAAGTTCACTGCAGCAGATCAAGGAGAACATAGATTCACTGGATTATAGTCTAAGCAAAGAGATCAGCGACAAAATTGCCGGTCTGTATTATCCTCACAGGGAATAAATAAGTAAAAAGGAAGGGGCTGGGAGAACCAATATCATGAGCATTCAATCCATAGACAGAGCATTTGACATAATAGAACTTGTTTCTCATAATTCCCAGGGAATCAATCTGAGTGATATGGCGGCAGCTCTGTCACTTCCCATCAGTACGGTTTATAGAATTACAGCCGATCTGGTGAAAAAGGGATATGTCGATAAAAATACGGCTCTGAATACCTATAAAATCGGTTCAAAATTCCTGGAATTGACCAGCCCCTTTCTTGTAAACCTGGAACTCAAAACGGAAGCCCATCCCTTTCTGATGGAATTATCGGCGCAGGTCGGCTTTCCTGTGTTTCTGGCAGTTATGATGGATCATGAAGTCTCTTATCTGGATAAAGTTGATTCCACAGAGAGGCCCGGAGAGTATTCCATCATAGGGCAGAAACGTTCTCTTTTTACCACATCTCTGGGTAAGGCCCTGCTGTTCAATCATAGCGATGACAATATTCTGAAGATAATAGAGGAGAAGGGGATGGTTCACTATACTCTCTACTCTATAACTGAGCCCCGGAATTTTCTGGATGATCTGGGAAAGTGCAGAGACAGAGGATGGTCATCTGATAATCAGGAGGACCGTCTGGATTTCCGATGTGTGGGAGTTCCCATATCCGGACATGCTGATAATATTGTTGCCGCTATCAGCTGTAGCTGGGATAAGAGTTTCTTTGGAACAATTAAGCCCGAAGACATGGCCGCAAAGGTCCGGATCTGTGCTGACAAAATTTCTGAGCATCTTGTAAATCAATCAAATTAAATCATTTTCATTAATATTAAGAGTCGGGATATTTTTTCTGAATTTCCATAATAGCATCTCTATTTTCAAAGAAGAGTTCAACCAGGGGTGGATCAAAAGCTATTCCCTTTTCCTTTTTAAGAAGGTCGAATATCTCCTGCTCCGGCCATGCATCTTTATAATAGCGCTTATTGGCAAGAGCATCAAAAACATCAACTATAGCAGTTAAACGGGCAGCCCAGGGTATCTCTTCTCCGCTGATATTATTGGGATATCCTCCCCCCTCCCATTTCTCATGGTGATTCAGGGCTATTTCGGCGGCAATCCTGATTGTCGAAATGGTGGAATCCTTTAAGATTGCATATCCAGTACTGGTGTGTTCCTTGATAATAGCGAACTCTTCTGTTGTAAGTTTTCCAGGTTTTCGCAGTATGGCATCATCAATGGCAATTTTTCCGATATCATGAACCATGGAGGCTATGCTTAAATCATCACATTCCTCATCGCTTTTCCCGGCTTTTTTTGCCATCAGATAGACCATTTCGGATACTCTGCGGACATGGGAGCCTGTCTCTCCATCTCTGTATTCGATCAGTTCCCCCAGCATCATAATAATCTGCTTCATACCGCCTATCATCTTCTTATTCATAAAGAGCCGGTCAAAGGCAAAGCTGAAATTAGTCAGAAAGAGGCGGATCATATCTTCATTTATCTCATTGACTTGACCCTCGAGGTAGATAAGGTTCTCTGAATTGTCATAACCTTTATAATACCCGATATAGCACTCATTATCCTTTTTATAGTAGAGGGTCCTTTCTCTCTTTGATTTGAGGAATTCTGTCAATTCAACTTTAAGATTCATCTCATTAAGAGGTTTTTCACATTCCCCGGAAAAACGTCCTGTACCTGCAATCAGATGAAACTGATTTTCCTGTGAATAGGCTATGAAACTGTCTTCTTTTGGAGCTCTCATGGTGCTGGCCATAAAGGCATCACTGTGAAAATTTCTCAGATTATTCAGCTGGCTGAGAAGGCCTGAAAAGAATTCTTTCAGATTATTATAATGATAAAAATCAGCGGATGACGCAATGACCATCTCCAGGCCTTTTTTGTGATTGGCCAGTTTACGTAGATCCCGGTAGTTGCGGATTGCGGTGTGGAGGGTCGTGGTGAATTTCTGGGCAGTGAGTTCTGCTTTAGATTTATAGTCGTTGATGTCGTAGTCTATGATGACTCTTTCTTCGGGTGCGATCCCGGGCTGGCCTGTTTTCAGAATAATTCTGGTCATGTCATTTTTCAATACATTCCTGGTATATTCAACAACATCGAGACCTGAGGTATTCTCCTCCATAACCACATCCAGCAGGATTACTGCGATATCATCATTATCCTTCAGAGCCTGAATTGTTTCTTCACCGCTATAGGTATCTATAAATTCAATACCTGCGCCTTCAAAGATGAAGTTTTTAAGTACCAGCTGGGTGACCGTATGTACATCCTTATCATCATCAGCAACAATGACTTTATACTTATAACCGTATTCTGTTTTAGGTACTGCCGGAGCAGCCGCTGCAAAGCGGAGGAGCTTCTCTTCTGGCTTATTCTCAGACATGTTCTGGTTTCTCCTGATGACAAGTAAATCTCTTTGAATCTTCTAAAAATGGAAGTATAAGTGCGAGCTTATATTATCATATTTTTATAGGGTTTGAAAGTTTGGATGACAATTGTCTTATACTCTCTCCTCTTATGGTTCATTATCGTAAAAACTTTTGAAATTAACTTGAAGAAGAGAGGACAGAGGAGTGATTTTTTTTATAGAATATGCTCTGCTGAAATAATATAAATCACAGCTGTCCAAGATAAAATTGCTTCATAAAAACAGCCCCATTTGACCATCTGAAAAAAACATTGATTCTGCCATTGGTTTTGGCTTATTCAACCATAGCCAGATATCTTTTTTCATGAACAATA
>NZ_QQPQ01000075.1 GCF_003346715.1 Oceanispirochaeta sp. M1 | reverse complement strand
CTGTCCAAACGTTGTAGTATGATGACTCATAGCCGATTTCCTTTTGTTGTATTGTTTTAGTCGACTTAAGAATAAACGGAGATCGGCTTTTATAAAACCCCTTTCAAATTATCTTGGACAGCTGTGATGGATTATAGTTTTTTTCATGAAGATATTTAAACGATTTTTAGCTGTTCTTGCAGTCATCCTTGCTGTCGCAGGCTGTAAGACATACGATCAGTCATTTGACTGGGTGGAAGGATCTGATATAGAGGGTGTTTTTCTGTCAGTTACAGGTGTGAGCCGTGGTATCGTAGAGTTTTCAATGACCAATAACGGAACTCAGGATCAGATTGCAGTTATCCTGCCTCGGAGTTCTATTATCGGATATAGAAAGGATCTGAATCGAAATACCGATAGAGCATATAAGCCGGGGACGTTCACAGGTGAGCCGCATTTCGTGCGGCCCATCGGGGGAAGCCAATTGAATGAAAACGGCCTTCCTGATATCTACGGTAGCTTCAGCCTCAGTTATAATGACATTATTATAGCTCCGGGAGAGACAGTTTACACTCAGCTGTACCTGAATAACTGGGATAGGGCTACTGAGAATTTTATTGCCCGGGTTCATTTTCTTGTTAGGGAAGGGGATGTGAGGAACCGTATTGTTCTGGAGATTCCGGCAGAGAGTTTTTTTAACAGCAATACTTCTCAAAAGGGCTCAGGCAGTCTGCTTAAAACAGGGAATACTACCAGGAAGTCAAATTGAAATAATGCGTTCTTGTTTCTTCTAAAGGACTGTGATATTACTGAATCAATATCCACATAATCGGAGCTTTTCATGTACTATTCTCAATCCTTTAAAATCAGAAGCAGTGAATGTGACACCTCTTTAAAACTCAGCCCTGCGGCGGTTCTTGATTATTTTCAGGAAGTTGCGGGACGTCAGTGCATTCCCTATGGGATGGGAGTTCCGGAAATTATCAATAAATACGGGATGACCTGGGTTCTTTCGGGGATGTCTGTTAAGTTTGATTCCTATCCTTCCTGGCCTGAAGAGCTTCAGATAGAGACCTGGCCCCGGACCCTAAAGGGATTCAAGGCCTTCAGAGATTTTCTTATGAAGGACAATTCCGGAAATATTCTCGCAAGGGGCAGCAGTGTCTGGGCTCTACTGGATATAAAAACAAGACGGCCGGTCAAGATGGATTTTGTGGGTGGTATCATGCCTTATGATGCTGAGCGTCATGCCATTGAAGATCCTGTGTTGGGTCGTATTCCTGCAGCAGAGAGTTTTAATCAGGAGGAAATAGTTTTTCCGGTCAGTCCTTCCGACCTTGATTATAACCAGCATGTGAATAATATTCGCTATCTTATCTGGCTGATGACCTACCTGGACCCTGCTTACAGTAAGGATTCAGAACTTATTGATCTGAATATTGCCTTTACGGGGGAGTCCCGCCTGGGTGATGATATCTGTATCAAATCATTTATGGATGGAGAAAAAGGTTTGCACTCTTTTGTCAAAGTTCAGGATGGAAAAGAAGTCTGCAGGATGAGTACACGCTGGCGGAAATCCTGATCCGGCATTCTTATTAAAAAAAGAGTCCAAAGTTTAGTGCCATCCGATGGAATCTTGTATCGGCGGTGCTGCCGTCACTGCGCTTGTAATCAGGAGAACTGTAAAATGTTATATATTTTGCCTCCAGTTCCCACAGCATTTTTTTTAATTCTCTCTGGTAACCTATCCCGATCTGCAGTCCTGCATGGGCCTTGTTTTCAGGGACATCTGAGATGAATTGATCTTCTCCACTATTCTCATTTCTATAGGAAGATTTTCCAGTCAGGAGTATAAGCGCCGTACCGCCTTTGGCGTAGAGACCTCTGCTGTCTCTATTGAAAAAAAGCCGGATAGCCAGTGGGAATTCCAGGCTCTCCTGTTTGTATGTCCATACTTCATCCCCATTGGCCACGGTGCACTTATTCCAGTAATAACCGGCTCCTGTTTCCAGCTGGAAAACCGGACTGAGATCATAAAGAATCATTAAAGCAGCACCCATATTTGGAGGAGCAGATCTCTGAATACCCAGAGCCGGATCAGTCCAGTCCCAGTTTCCCTTACCAGTTCCAATGGAAGTTCCGAAAGTCCCTTCAATTCCGATATGAAAGGGGGACGCGAAGAGGGCAGGACCCATTATTAAAGTCAGTATGAAAAGGGAACAACTTTTTCTCATAATTCCCGCCTTCCAATATTCAGGAGCCAGGTCACACAGAGCTCAAGTCTGTTGATACGGACACTGCCACTGCTTTCCTCTTCCCATTCATAGGCAGGGGAGGTTACAGGGTGAATGAAATTAGCGGAGAGAAGGATGTCTGATTTTTCTTTTTCCATCACCTTGTAATCGAGTCCGACCTGAAGGGCCATCATTATGGATTTATCAGGTGTTGCAGTCCTGTTGTTTCTCAATGCTTCAAAAGGGAGGATTATCAGATTGGGTCCTGCTCCCAGATACCATTCACTCTTCTCAAAAGGGAGCCTTGATTTAAATATCAAAGGAAACTCAATGGACATCTGAGTGAAGGTATAGCTTGTGACATCCAGAGTCTGACCTGCTCTGATATAGACATAATTTATTCCGCCTTCAAGGTAAAATCGGTCATTGAGCTGTAAGCGGGAAACCAGTCCTCCCCCTCCGCCGATACCCCATTCCAGGGTCCCCGTGGAATGAGTATCTGTCCAGTCCCAGAGTCCCTTGCCCGAAGGATATCCTCCACTCAAAAAACCGCGAATACCAAGCTGTGTGTTCAGAGCCTGCAGAGGGTTGCTGAGAAAAATGAGGCAGAGAAGAATAGAGTAGAAGGGGCTTGTTTTTCTGATGGAAAGATTCTCCAATAATATTGTATTGGCACATTATAGCATCAGCTGTCAAAAAAAATACCCGGCTTTTTTAAACCGGGCAATTCTATTGAGTTAGAGACTCAGATTCTGATTCCGAATACGTATTTATAGTATCCCTTTGAATCTCCACTGGAGCCTATATCAAAGGACTTTCCACTGTAGAGGGATGAATCGTTATGTCCCGGGTAACTGAAGTCCATTGTGACACCCCAGTAAATTCCAATCCTTTTAATTGCTACAATCGCTCTTGTAGAAGGAACTGCTGTAAAATCACCAGTATCATACCTTTGTGTGTCTTTATAGCTCTGTTTAAGACCTGCATCTATATCAAACTCAAGGAATCCCAGTGGAATCCGGCTTCCTATGTGCATACCCCAGGCCATATTATCGGGCTTCTTAAAGAATCCATCCACCGAATTACCCCAGTAGAACAGTGTAAACAGGAAATTGGTTCCCGATTGAAAGCTTAAGTAGAGTCGGTAGGCATCACTGTATTCATACCAGGTACCCACATCTACTACGCCGTTCCGTGAAATATTGATCAGACCGATGGGCATACCATGGATCTCTCTGGAGATGTTGATCAGACCGATCTGCAGTCCATACATTGATCCTGCCACATTGACCAGCGAGGCCTGTACTCCCTTCATATAGGAGGCGTAGTTGAAGATCCCTGCACCCTGTATCCCATGGATCTCTTCGGCCATGTTGAAAATCCCTGCTCCCTGAATCCCTGCTGAGGGCATGCCGGCCATATTGAAGATCCCTGCACCCTGTATACCCTGCATGGCACCATCGGTCATATTGAAGATACCGGCACCCTGGATACCCTGCATCGTTTCATCGGCCATATTGAAGATGGCAGCAGCCTGCACTCCCTGAGATGTGCCTTCCACCATATTGAATATTGCGGATGCCTGAACTCCTCTCAGGTTTCTATGGGTCATATTGAAACCGTAGTAGCCAAACTGCAGACCGTCCATATTTCCTTCTGTAATATTGAAGATACCTGAGGCCTGGACACCAAGAGTGTCACCCTCCACTATATTGAAGATGGTTGACACCTGAAGCCCCTCCACTTCGGGAGCGATAGCACCGATCAGTCCGCCCTGGATGTGGACTTTATCATCGGGTTCCAGAAGTGGAATATTTATTCCCGGTACAGGGGAGAATACAAATTTACCTATTCTGTCATCATTCTCTTCGGGCTGCTCGTCACCCCGGTAACGTGTTGATTCGGTGCTGCCTGAGCTGAAATCCCTCATGGTCAGATAGAGCTGTGTATTTCTGTTGAGACTGACTACTGCAGTCATTATCTCTTCCTGCTGAATATCGTACTCAGTTCTTTTCTCAGACATTCTTATGGTATAGCTTCCTGCGGGGAGAGCCAGTTTCAGGGTGTCACCCAGGGGTTTGCTGAACTCGGCAACCAGTCTGTTGTCATCATTTCTTACGGAAAAACGGCCTTCCAGTTCTCCTGAAAGCTGTAGTGCGGAAGTAGGGACTGTCAGGTCTGTGAGAACGAGATCTCCCGTACCTGTGAGTTGGATTTCATAGGCCGGATGCTGGGGGCCGCCAATTGTAGATTCTGTCTGTGACAGAGTTTCATCAAAGGTATGCTGGTATATCTCATTTAAGGTTACCCGGCCGTCACCAGTGCTGTCGGCTGCGCCTCTGAGTCCTGAAATAAGATAGTGGGTAAAGAACGAGGCACCGATCCTGTCTGATTCCTGGGACAATTCGTCTTCGGAACTCGATGTGAGAAAAGCATGCCCCTCCATGGAGGAGGAGTCATCAATCAGGAATGGTGAGCGTCTTTGTCCGCCTTTCATACGTGTTATGGCTCCTGAGGAGCAGGAGTCTAAAACCGCAATGACTACATCAGCACCGGCCTTGTCCAGCTGGTCTCTGATCTCTTTATAGAGTATCTGATCCTCTTGTATGAGAATCCCGTTTTCATCTGAATGTCCGGAGTAATAGAACATCACTTCGGTTCGTCTGGCGAAGGTACCCACTCTGCTGATCTTGCTGCTGACATTTTCAAGTTCAGTTCTTATTTCATCGGCTGAGGGGTTGAGCAGAAGAATGCTGTCGTCTTCAGAGATTCCCCCCACATCCATCATAGTCTCAGACATCTTCCGGGCATCATCACCGGCATACATGAGCCTCTGTCTGCCTTTACCACCATCATTGGCACCGATAAAGATTCCGAAGCGCTTTACTTCCATGGGAGCTGCAAAGGCATTTATGCTTATGAAAAGCAGGACTGCCGCAGACAGTCCTCTGTTAATCTTATTCATTTTCACCATCTTTCCTTATAGGTACAGCATATTGTTCGAATTTTCCGGAAAATCCTTTTTCATTTTTCCTGTACAGCAGAGGGATATCAAGGATTGCTTCCCTCTCTCTTGCTGCAGAGGCTGTCAGATCCATCACTTCCTCTGTTGAGAACGGCCGGTCCGAGGTTATGAGATAAAAGGTCTCAAAAAGAGGAGCATCGTCCAGTTCGTAGGCAAAGGGCAGATACTGTTCGCCTCCTGTGGTCAGCCTGGGAGACTGATCCCCATCTTCGGGGAAATGCTTTGTTACCACACCTCGTCCATCTACGGATATGATCATTCCGAAGGTCGGCCCGCTCACCCTGTAGGTCAGCTGCAGCAGATCAAAGTTACTGGCCATGCTGTCGCTATTCAGGACCTCAGAGTCATTCCCGCTCTGTCTGTAGACCTTAAGTTGAGGAACTTCAACCCCTTTTACTCTTGTCAGTTCCAATGGAGACTCATCTCTGTTTCTCATTGTCATAGGAAGGAGAACCGCAAGGATCAGAGCTGCTGCCGCAGCAGCGGGGATGAGGTATCGGGTATTGAATTTGCGGCTGAAGGGAATTATTCGTTCAGATTTTTCTGAATCAATTACAGTTGTATTGGTTTTATCAGCCTGGGCCGCCTTTTTTGCGATCATGGCTGCCATATCAGCGGGTTTATATTTTTCAAGGATCTCTTTGTCTGAGGTTTCAAGTTCGGCTGCAGCTTTATCCCAGTCGGCTTTATCAGCTTCAGGAGCCCAGTCCCCGGGGAGTTCGCCCAGTTTATACAGTTCTAGTTTTAAATTATTTTTTTTCATAGTTGTCTTCCTTCCATTGAAAATCCTGCTTCCCGCAGTTTTCTCAATCTCCGTCTTACTCCTGAAACAGACATGGAAGTCATCTCGGAAGTCTCTTCCAGTGTCAGTCCGTCTCTGTAATGAAGAACCGCAATGGTACGGGTGGAGGCCTTCTGGCTGCTGAAAAGCTGGTCCAGAAACATATTATTCACGACCTGCTCTTCAAGAATTTCTGCACTTACTATTCTGTCCAGAATTTCATCACCCGTAGTCATTTTTTTCTCCCTCCTGATTAAATTCAGGCAGTGGTTTGTCGCGATGGTGTAGAGCAGGCTGGAAGGGTATTTTTCTTTCAGACTGTCCTGCTTGTTTATCACTTTGACAAATACATCCTGCATGGCATCAAGTGCCGAATCTTCATCCTTTAAAAGACTCCTGCAGCGTCTTAATACCATGGGACCATATTTTGTGTATAATTCTTCGATATTAATCGCCAGGAAAACACCCTCCGGAATTCTGCATTATCTCAATCGTAATGATAGTGATTCTTGTCTCTATTGTCTCTGTGTGACCAGTTACTGCTGTAGGATACACCTACTGATAATGACATCTGGAATCGTCCCAGCTCGGGAGTCGGATATTCAGTTCCGGGGATTTCCCATTCATCCATTCTATAGGACCAGCGGCTTCCAATATAAAATCCTTGAGAGAACACCAGGTTTAGTCCGGCCGAGACAAAGGGATACAGGCTCATCTGCAGCTCGTCTCCGTCTGAAATACGGACTGTACCGGCATGTCCGATTCCCGCTTCAGCAAAGGGGTCCAGGAACGTGCGTTCACCAAATAAATGATAGCGCATAAACAGCTGTCCCTGCCAGTCCAACATGGAGCGATCCATACTATCGTCCCAGAAACTTACCAGGGCGTCCATACCGTAACCAAGGTGTGAGTGAATATATTCGGACTGAAATCCGAAAAAATGTTTATCATTTTCACTCAGGTCTGAAATGCTGTCTTTACCGTTGTCCCATTCCCAGGTCATTAAACCGGCAGATCGGACAGCGTCATGAGCCGAAAGTACGGCTACACTGAAGGAGAGCAATATTAAAAGGGATATTGTTTTTCTGTTCACTCCGTTCACCTCTTCATTTTGATCGTTTAATTCTTAAACAGAAGAGCTGAAGGGAATTGTTACTTTTTTTAATTCTTTTTCATTATTTAGATTTTTGACTCATTTGTGTGAGCCAAAGCTTTAGATTTTCATTGTTTGTTTTCTCATTCCAATTCTTTTCAAAGTCCTCTCTGCTGATAATCCGGGCCAGGGCTGCCAGAGTATAGAGGTGATGACTCCTTTGACTTTCTGTACCAATGAGAGCAAAAACAGATTGAACTGAATGTTTTTCATCATTGAAGTAGATCCCTTTCCTGTTTCTGTAGACCAGCATCTGCAGAGGGCCGTCTTCCCTGAGCACCATGTGGGGAATGGCGGTAAAAGGTGTCAGAGCTGTGGAAAAGCTCTTTTCTCTATCAGTCAGACCTTTCAGAACCTCATCCCTGTTAAAACCGATTGCCTGAGCATCGGAGGATATTCTTTCAAAGAGTCTTTCAAAACTCATAGCTTCATCCAGTTCATAACTGTGCATTGAAGTGAACACCTTCTGAACGTTGTCATTCAGGTCACGGTGATGAACTATGTCCATCAGCTCTTCTTCCAGTCCCTCTTCCTGCCATCTTTTGTCCACAATATTTTTCAGAAGGTGTATCAGAGCAAAATCATGGGAGGCCCTTTTTCTACCATAAAAAATATAAATGAGAAGACTGAAGCCCATAAATATACCTGCACCCGCCATGGCACTCCATCCCATATCTGCCAGAAGGAATAGGTAGATCAGTATGGAGATGATCTGCAGAAAGGGATAAAGGGGTGCCTTGTAGAGGGGTTTGTAATTAGAAAGCCCGCTCTGCCGGAGTACCATAACGGCGATATTGCTCATGATATAGGTCATCATGATTACAGCAGAGGCGGATTTCACCAGTATGTCGATATTCAGCTGCAGAGCAAGAGAGATGACGACTCCCGTAAGTATGATAGCCGGAATCGGAGCTCCTGACTTCTGGGAAACCTTGCCGACCCAGGAAGGCAGCAGATTATCTCTGGAGAGAGCCAGGGGGTAGCGTGATGCTGAGAGGAGACCAGCTATTGAAGTCGTAATGAATGCCAGAGCTGCAGCCACACTTATTATAATAAAACCGGGCCGTCCCAGTAAAATGGCTGCTGCGTCTGCAACAGGAGTCATGGATGTGGAAAATCTGTCAGCCGGAAGGAGTCCTGTGGTCACCACAATGATTCCGCCGTATAGAAGAGTAACAACTATTATTGAAAGGAGTGTTCCTCTCTGTATATTTTTCTGAGGATTCTTTACCTCTTCCGCAATTGTTGCGACTTGCAGGAGTCCCCCGAAAGAGACAAATACAAAGGCTGCGGTAGAAAGAGATCCATTTATTCCGTTAGAAAATAAAGGTGTAAAATGATCTGTTCTGATATGGGGAAATCCAGCGATTATAAAAGAGACCATTATCAGAAGCAGGCCGGTTACGAGTATGACTTCCAACATAACGGTCTCTTTGACACCTTTAATATTGATAAGTACAAAAACGACTGTCAGCACAAGAGCAATCCATGATGAAGGAAAGCCGGTGAGGGCATAGATTATTGCAGACAGGCCGAAGATAGCAAAAGCAGTTTTAAGTGAAAGTGCCAGCCAGCTGAGGGTTCCTGTAACGGTTCCAACCAAGGGACCGAAGGTTCTTCCTATAAAAAAATAGTCTCCCCCCGCACGGGGCATGGCTGTTGCCAGTTCAATGATGCTGAGGGCACCCATCATGGCAACTAATCCGGCCAGTACGTAAGAGAGGAAGAGTGATGGACCGGTCATATTGTAGGCAATACCGGGCAGAATAAAAATTCCCGAGCTTATCATGGCCCCCGAGGCTATACTGAATACATGGATGAGTTTTAAATTCTGCTTTAATGCAGGCATAAATACCTCTCTCTTCTACCAAGACCGATTTATGGTCCTGGTGGTTTGTTTGTGAAGCCCAAGGGGCACCTCAGATGGCCCCATCATAAACGAGGATCCCCAGTTCAGCCAGTCTTTTCTTTTAAAATACAGGGAATCTTCAAGGAAGAAACACATTGCCCTGGAGTCCTGTAAAGCTCAGTCCTGAGGAATAACCTTACCTACATAGGGCAGATTTCTATGTTTCTGTGCATAGTCAATTCCATAGCCGATTACAAAAACATCGGGGATGGTAAACCCTACGTAATCAACATACACCTCTACTTCCCGTCGGTCTGGTTTATCCAGAAGGGTACAGATTTTAAGGGAAGCCGGCTCTCTCAGTTCCAGGAATTCCTTTACACGTTCCAGGGTATAACCCGTATCGATAATATCTTCAACAATAATGACATGACGCCCTCGAATATCTTCTTCCAGGTCTTTTTTTATCTGAACATCTCTGGACGAGTTCATTGAATTTCCATAGCTGGAGACAACCATGAAGTCAATCCGAGCATCCAGATCAATCTGCCTGGCAAGGTCTGCCAGAAATACTGTTGATCCTCTCAGCAGCCCCACCAGGATAACTTCTTCTTCACTGCTGTAGTCTTTTTCGATGGCTTTACCCAGTTCTTTGACCTTGTTCGCCAGTGTTTTCTCATCAATCAGGACATCAATTTTATAATTCATTTGCTTCTCAAATCTCCTTTTTTATAATCTGTAACGCGGTTACAGACTCATTGATTAGTTTCATATATTACAATTACGCCTGCATATATAAATATTACTTTCTTTTATGAGGATATCTACATGTTCAAGATTAAATATAAAATCCTTTCCCTAGTTGTTACAAGTCTTTTTATTCTAGGGGCTGTTATGGGCGCTCTTGCTGTATCCCAGATCACCAAACCTGGACATGACAGTGTGGAAATACTTGAAAAACCCTTCGCCACGATGTTGTCCCGGCCATCAAGAAATCAGCAGAGATTGCCTCAATGGCCAACGATCTTATACAGAAAGCCGATGTCCTTGCCAGTCTGGTAAGTTTTTTCAGGATTGAAAAGGGACAGGCCCCATTGGCGGCTCCCTCAGATGTTAAGGAAGATATTTAAGTAGCTAAATAATCTATTTAGGGGTTAGAACAGTAAAAATCAACCTTTTGGTTGATTTACAACTAACCGGTTAGTCCGGGAATAATCAAATAATATTTGAATTTCCCCGGAGGATTCATGGCTCAGAATCTTAGTTTCCATATGAAAGAAGAGCTTCTATGGAAGGAGCTGTGCGACAGGTTTTTTGAGACTCTTCCTTCTCACACAGGATATGAAAAATCCATACGAAAAAGTGTCGTAGCCCGTCTGATAGGGCTTCTTCCTTTCCTTGCTAATACTGAGTGCCCCATGAGAGACAGTCTCTGTAATCTTACGATTTTTATTTTCAGTTATTATGGTGAGAGCCGGGATCTCTTCAGACATAGTCCTTTGGATGATGATGAGATTTTTGACCGCTTTCTGGGGATCATGAGTTTTACAGGTGGAAAAGGCAGTATCATTGACAGGGGTATGAGCCTTATCGTCCTGCTGGTTCTTAACTGTTACAAGAAGAATGCTTCTGAAGACCTGACCGCAAATCGCTATAATCCTCTTAATTCAGGATGCTGGGATTATTCAGGTCTTGTAGAGGAATTCTCTCTCAGGGTAAGGAAAACTCCCTGCCGGAAGATGGATCGTATTCTGAAACTTGAGTCTGTTCCTGATATTGTTATGGACTGCTGAATATTTTAGAATAGAACAGATGAAACTCTTAAGTAACCGATCCATTCTCCCCATTATATTTTTCATTATAGTTTTGAGTTCTATTTCGGCTCAAAACAGCCTCGGGGATAAATTAATTCTTGGTAGTGAAGAGATGGCCCTGTTTACTTCCCTGGGTGAATCTTTTACAGCCAGGATCGACACAGGTGCAGAAACTTCATCCATCCATGCCCGGGGAGTGGTCCATTTTGTACAGAACGGAGAAAACTGGGTCCGCTTCAATATTAACCATGATGGTACTGACAGGTTTTTTGAATGTCCTCTGGAATCAATGGTTGCAGTCCGTCAGGCTAACAGTCAGACCCCCGTCTACAGACCTGTTGTAAAACTTAATATACAGATTGGGGAGCTCAGAAAGGATGCTCTTTTTACACTGGCCGACAGAAGCCGTATGGCTTTCCCTGTCCTTATCGGACGCAATTTTTTAAAGGGAGATGCACTGGTGGATGTCTCCACAGCGTATCTTCATGGTAAATAAAAAGGGGCTGTTGCAAAAGTAAAATTGCAGCAGCTCTTTTTTTGGTCCACAATCCTTTCCTGAATATTCTTATGTTAAATCTATAAACAGCACCTTAGTTTGCCCCTGTGTCACCAAGTTTTATC
>NZ_QQPQ01000074.1 GCF_003346715.1 Oceanispirochaeta sp. M1 | reverse complement strand
GTTAAACAAATAGTAGCACGTTGGGACCGCTTTGCGGTCCCTTTTTGTAGTAGGTCAGGTTCTATTCAATATATACATAATTAAAAAGGGCTGCTGCTTTAGTCTATTAGACTTTTGCAACAGCCCCTTTTTTTTTGCACAAAAACCTACCACGGGCATCGAACCGACATGAAGCGCGCCCGATCAGGGCGGAAGTGAGACACGCCCTTAGGTCTAACGGTAGCTACCGAGAGGTAGCATTTAAATCTTTGCTATGAGATGATACTCTACAGAAAGAACAACGCCAGCGGAATGAGGGGCCTGGAGTGAACCAGCAGGATGCTGGAGAACGAAAGGGATGCCCGTCGCCTCCGAGAATCTTAACAATTCACCGTAAGTTACTATTAACCAGATTAGAGAACCATGATATATTCCTGATGTGAGTGTTCAATCATTAGCATATAATTCTTTCTCAGATGGAATTCAGAAAATCAACCACAAATCATTGCAGCCCATTCTGGATACTGTTTGTGCGGGTGTATTCCCCGGTTCTCAACTCTATCTATATTTTCGAATGTATACCGCATGGGAAGAAGCTTTGGATCCGTCAGAATTTATTACAGACACAGCATTTATTTATAAATATCAACTTCCCCGGGAAGAGAGAACAGAAGCTCTTATCGTAAAGCACTTTAACACCCCGGAGCATATCAAAAATATCTACCGGATTCTTATAGAATCCTGGGTCAGCTAAAAGATACCACCAGAGAAAGAACTGGACTAAAGATTTTGAGGAATAGGACCGTTCTGTCGCGGGAGGGTTCTGAAATAATCATAATCTCTCACTACCGTCTGAATATCCAGGGAATAACGGAGAAAGATAAGCATAGCAAGGCTTTGAATATCTGAAGTCAGAGCCCTCCAGCTTTCAGACAACTGCTGCCGGTTATACAGGTAGCGGGAAACCAGAGCCACATCCTCCCTGCTTGTAAGGGCACCGCTGCGTAGAGCAGAATCTCGGGCTGTTGAAGCAGAACGCTCAAACAATGACGCCGTATCCCTGAGTTGTTTTGACTCTGTAAGCCAGGCTTCCTCTCCACTGTCAAAGTAGTAATGCATATAAGTAAAGGAACTCTGCCGGCTCAACTCTGCCGAGATCAGTGCATCCTCCCACTCTTTGTAAAAGAAAAGATAGGGGTAAGACTCCCTGTTCCGTATCCCTCTGATGTCCTGATACTGCCTTGTACTCAATTCAATTTCATAAAGGTTTTTCAGTGCAGTAAGATTACGACTGGGCAGATCCACATGATTTAAAAATGTGATGACCTCTTCCTGACTCAGGGTCTCAAAAAAATAAAAAATATGGTTAACGGGATATTCAGATTTGTCAAAATCATAAACCAGGGAAGAAGCCCACTGTTCAGTAAGCAACAGAAGAGCCTGATACTTGATCTCCTCAGTTCCGGAATCAAGAGTATCAACAAGAACCGGAAAGGCATCTACCGAGAAAGAGCGTACCGTTTCAACAGCACTGAGACGAATAAGAGATTCATCGTAATCGAAATACTCAATTACACGAACAAGACCTCTCTGATCCTGAAAACGTCTTATCAGATCAAAAGAGAGAAGAAGAGCCTCAGTATCCATAAAAGGCATACGGGCCAGAAGCTCGGGGACACAGTCTCCCCCCTGGCGGTACAGTACCTCTGCAGATTTTGCTGCAATCAAAGCATCTTCATCACTGAGGAGATCAACCAGGACGGGTATACTCTCAGGCTCCAGAATTCCATCAATTAGTTCAAGAACACTCAGGCGTAATTCTTTATTAGCTGTAAACCTCATGGTCTCATGAAGAGCCGGAAGAGCTTTTCGGTCAAACTCGGATATTCCGAAAATCGCCGCTGTCCGGATATCAGGAACGGGGTCCAGTATAAATCCTATAAGAGAAGGAATAATTTCAGGATTTTTAAAACGGGGAAGAGTCTCTACTGCGGTCTGCCTCACAAGGGGCTGAGGACTCTGCAGCAGAGTCTGAAACCAGGGATGCTCATACTCATTCAATGCAACGAATCCTCTGGATGCGCTGGCCCGGACAGTGGGACGGGGATCACTGAAAAGAGTTAAAAGATATACCGAAACATCCTGACTCTCTTTTTTTCGAATAAGATCAATTGAAGTATAGAGAGTTTTTGATTTGCTTGAGTTCAACCCTCTTAAAACAGCTTTATATGAATCCTCCCATTGGTCCATGAGGACTCTCTGGGCCTCAGCTGATACATTATCACTATCATCAGAAACTGCCGTAATCAGAGCATCATAGAGGGGCTGTGAGGGATTCTGTTCTATCAGACGGACAACTGCCTGACGGATCTGCGGATCAGGTTCATTCAGAAGATCAATCAGAATATCTTCATCACTGCTGCGCACCGTATAAACACGGTTCCGCTTGAGGATCTCTTCCATGATAGTCTGCCTGTCATTCTCAACTGTAAGACGTAGAGGATCCAGTACGGAACAGGCAGTCAGACTAAGGAGAGAGAGAATAAGAATGATGATGCTTAGATATCTTCTGTTGATTTTTTCATCCTCCTCAGACCATAATGCAGTCAAAGTCTAATCCTCTTCAGGAGTTTACACCATGAAAGGTATAATTGTCGCCGCAGGTTACGGAACACGTTTCCTACCTGTAACAAAAACTATCCCTAAAGAAATGCTTCCCCTAATCAATAAACCCTCTATTTCCTTTATCATTGAGGAATTTATTCAGTCGGGTATTAAAGATATTATCATCATATCTTCCCGAAGAAAAAAAGTTCTCGAAGATTTTTTTGACAGAGAAATAGAACTCGAGTCCGTTTTCAAAAAAGAAGGCGCCACGGCCAAGCTTGAATCCATTACTCCCGGAAATGCCCGTTTTGCCTTTATCAGACAGATGGAGATGATGGGAACCGGCCATGCCCTCCTGCAGGCAGCGCCTCTTATCGGAGATGAACCTGTTGTAGTCGCCTACCCCGATGATATCCATATGGGAGATAAACCCCTTTCCGCCCAGCTGATCGACTGTTACAAAGAGACCGGTTGCTCCGTCCTTGCCACTATACACAATCCTCCCAACCTGGAACGCTATGGTGTCCTGGATCTTGCAGAAGATAAACTTCATGTAAAGGGAATGATTGAAAAACCAGCGGCCGGACAGGAGCCCAGCAAAGAAGTTTCCATCGGACGCTACCTCTATACACCCGAGTTCTTCAAGTATCTGGAAGAAGGCTGGGAAAAACATACAGGGGGAGAATACTACCACCTCTATGCACTGCAGAAACTGATGGATCAGGGTAAAGTTATCTATAAAGAGACAGAAGGTGAACGCCTGGATACAGGAGAACCCTCAGGATTTCTGAGAGCCACTCTCCGCTATGCCATGCAGGACCCCGAACTGAGAGCCATCATCAAAGAAGAAGCTGCAGGGCTCTGAGTCCGGTATGATTTCTCTCTCAGCTTTCCCCCGGAACAAAAGATCCAAAAGTATATTGCTCCTGGGGAAAGAGCTGCTTTTTCCTCTCTGCAATAGAGAGTATCAGCTCCCGTGATGCCTGATGAAAACGATCACCGACCTGCATATAGGGTTTCAGGAAGTGATCAAGCTCCTCATCAACCTTATCCTCAGGAGCAAATGTAAGATTCCATGAGAAAATCAGAAAAAAGAAAAAAAGCTCTCTGTCTGTGATAAGTTCGGAAAAAGGTTCACCCAGTTCAAGGAGAATTTCTTTAACCTCTTCCACATCCTTCAGCCTTGCTCTTCCAGCCTGACTATCGATAAAAAACTGCCCCATAATCTGATTATCAATTCTCCGCTGTTTTTTCTTTTCTGATCCCATATTTATTTCCTTTTAATAAATTATTTTCCAATTTAAAGCTTAAGAGAGTGACGAAGGTGAAGTGGCAATAATTTCGTAATACCCTGCCATATCGAGGTATTCCTGCCCTTCTTCTTCCTTATCCCGTTTCATACAACCTCTGCCGTAAACACTGCATTTTCTGGAAAGTTCCCTGGCGGCAAGTTTCTGAAGATCCACTGTAAAAAACGTTTGATCCACAAGATCCTTTAAGCCTCTGATCCTGAAAATTTCTATCTGTCCATATTTTTCTGACAACTGATCTCCATGACCTGCCCGCTTGATGGTCATTGGTTCATCCAGAAAAGAAATTTCGTAGACTGCCGTCAGACGAAGCCAGTATTCATAATCTTCAGCTATCTCCATATCTCTACGAAAACCATGAGTTTCCCTGTATAAATCTCTGCGCATCATGACCGTCGAAGGACCGATAATGCATTTTTTCAGGGCATCTGTGAAGATGAAACCTTCTCTCTTATGATCCATACCCGCCTGAGAAATAATCTTTCCCCGACGATTCCATTCTTCTCTGGTATGAGAAATCAGACAATCAGGATGATCCTTATGAACTGTCTCATACTGATGGAGAAGCTTACCCGGACGCCAAAGATCATCAGAATCCAGAAAAGCTGTAAATTCACCTTCTGCCCTCTCAACACAGCTATTCCGGACAGCACCGGGGAAACCTGAATGATCCAGTTCCAGTATCTTAACAGAGATATCTCCCTCATAATCGGATAAAAAAGAGCGGATCACATCCAAAGTATGATCTTCTGAGCCATCATCGCCGATAATAAGTTCGAGAGGCCTGTAAGTTTGAGCCAAAACCGATTTAACAGCCTCAAGGCATTGATCGGGGCGGTTATACACAGGAATAACTGCTGAAATAAGAGGGTAATCCATATCCATGACTCATTTTATCATGAGACTGCAACGATTGGACAGCCGGCCTTTACACATAGGAGCCCATTTAATGACAGAAAAAAAAATCCTCTATATCTCACTTGCAGCAACACTTTTTTTTGCATTATTCGGTACAACATGGGGACTGTACACCAACTCAGGAATGATTATTTTCGACGGAATATACTCTTTTATCAGCCTGGGACTGACCTCCCTTTCACTGGTAGTTCTGAAAGAGATACATAACCATAAAGATGATGAACACTTCCCCTTTGGAAAAGCTCATTTTGAACCTCTTCTGATAATTTTTAAATCCGTCATGCTTATGGGAATGTGCCTGATATCTTCTGTAAATGCTTTATCAGATATCCTGGAAGGGGGACGCCTTGTGGATCCCGGACTGGCCCTGATTTATGCAGTAATCAATACATTGGGATGCATAGCCGTAGCCATAAAAATACGAACCGTAAATAGAAATATAAATTCCGGTCTCCTTGATGCAGAGTATAACCAGTGGCTGGGAGACACCCTCCTCAGCCTGGGCGTTTTACTGGGTTTCGGGATTTCCTACATCTCCCTGGGGACAGGTTACAGCTGGATCAGCCCCTATGCAGACCCGGCCCTGGTATTACTCATGTCAGGTATTTTCATTGCCTTTCCTATTAAGAGTTTCATCTCTGCTTTTAGAGAATTCCTCTATATTGAGGCCGATGATGAACACAGAAAACCAATTCAGTCAGAAGCAGAACGGATAGCCTGTGAACTACAGGCTGAATATAAACTGCGAATGGTCGTTGTGGGCAGAGAGATCAGTATTGAACTGAATTTCCTAGTAAAAGACAAAATCCTGAAGGTCCGGAAAATGGATGAGATTCGAAGAAGATTGGAAAAAGCAGCACTTACCATCCGGGAACAACACTGGATTAATGTAAATTTCACAGAACTAAAGGAATGGTTATGATTCAAAAGAGTTCTGAACTTGAGAAATCTCAGTTTGAGAAGTATGTTATAGGTATGAAACGAGTTATCCGAATACTGGGGATTTCAGCAGCCCTGCTATTATTATTCAGCTGTGATGAACAACTCTTTACAGAGTACGATGGACAGAGCTTCCTATCCACCACCAGCCTGCAGACAGACAGCTGGGAGCTTATGCCCGATTACTCATTTGTAAGCGGCACAGATGCAACTAGCTATATGGATTACAGCCTGGACAGCAGCACAGGAGGTCCTAATGGAGGCCCCTCATATAGATTAGAGATTAAAAACCTTCTGAAGAATGGTGATTTTGAGACAGGATTAACTACTGAGCCCTGGTTTCTGTATAATAGTTCAACAAAGTTCGTAGATACAGGAGATATACCGGGAACACTGGAGATTATCAACTCCGGATCTTACGAAATAGACAACAATACTGTACGGATAAATCTTAGTACTGACGAAAGGGCAAAAATAGTCTTAACAGATGCCTTGATAAATTCAAATACATACTCTCCCAATAAAAGCTATTTCTTTAAATATGATTATAGAACGGGTTCACCTCTGAATATTTTCTATATTCCTCAATGGGACTCTACAACGACAGAACCAGACCTGGGAGACTATTATTACTTTCAGTCCTTTGGTGGAATCGGAGGATCTTCCGACCTCCAGGATATAAGCATCAGGAATACATACCCACCACTTGATCCTACAGTAACAGAATCAAGAAGCCCTAACAGAATAACAGCCTCAGGTTATTCTGTTTTACTAAACACAGACTCCCTGACTTTTGCCGGTTCATCACAGGGTGGATCCTATGATAACATGATGGTTGTCAGGTCTCCAGAGGGTGAGTTTGACCTCAAGCTTAGATTAAAGATGAACCTGGATCACAGAACTGACCTGGAACTGATATCAGGATATTACCGTTTTTCGGTCTGGGTTAAAGAAGCAGATCTAAGCGCTGTCAATAATTGCTTCCATGCAGATCGTATTGAACTGGGAATACAGGGATATGACTCAGAAAACCAGCTGAACGTGGAAGACTACCAGGTATTCTATGAGACACAACTTCTTTCAGACCTCTACTCTCTGAGAGACGGAGGCAGCTACTCAGGAGACTGGAGCAGCGGATGGACTCAGCTTATTCTGGCATCAGAAAAAAACATTCAGCTTCCTGATATTTCTGAAGAGACCGTCATGGAACTGAGTATTTCTCCTTCAAACCCGGGAATTACAGATAATAGCTGGAACAGACTTTCTGCCGGCTCAATTCTAATTTCGGAACCAGTCCTGGAGTATTCTTCAACACCCTGGTAATTACTTAACAACCATTATCTTTCGAATCTCATCCATATCCGGACCGACAACCCTTACAAAGTAAACACCCCGGGCTACAATATTTCCACCGTGATTTCGTCCATCCCAGACATATTGATAAGAACCCTCGGCCTGTCTTCCTCTATGGAGGATTTTGACCAGGTTACCATTTAATGTGAAGATCTGAGCCGTTACAACACCTGGAGTGTCTACTTCATACATCAGTACAGCATGGTCCCCATTATTTGGATTGAGTACATTATTCAGAATAGTAACTCCACCTCTCTGCTTACGGATATCTTCCACCCTGAACTTCCAGGGCTCAAAACTCCAGATATCGCTGCTGTTTGATAAACGTACACAGGGCAAGTTATCCAGCATAAAGATGAATTCCATTGTATTTCCGACTTCCATATCCGGGTCAGTGGATGAAATAATAAAATTCTGCAATCCATTCCCAAGGACTTCAGATGCATTAACATAACGGGCCGAAAAGTTCCCGACAGGTGCAAGCACAGGATGATACACAGGGAGCCATAGGTCATTTACAACCTGAGAATCGGATACATTGGAATCAAAATACATACTTAAGGAAGTATTTTCCGCCGCAGAAGCATTAATACGGATCTGCATCAGGATGTCTCTATCCATCAGGCGTCCCGTACCATCAAAGACTCTCATTGATGTTCCTGATTGAATCGATTCTTCATGTATACCGTCAGAGGCCCAGACAGGTTCCACCAGATCTATACCAAGGTCAGATACTCTATGAATAAACTTATCCCTGTAGGGATTACCTTCAGCATCATAAATTGAGAGGGGTCTGATGACAATTCTACCCGTGATAATATCATTACGTGTTAGAGAGTCCGAGAGATGGAAGATATACTCTTCATTTGCAACACCCCCCGGATAATCCTCAACAGATGTGATTGACAGGGATCCTCCTGTATAATAGACATCTCCCGCATCAATATCTGATGCTGCAGCCTGATCACCATAAACCGCTTCAGAAAATTTTACATAAATCCAGTTATTTCCCGGCATAGAGAGTGACAAAGATATCTCGGGTGGAATACTTTCAACAGCCCGTATTCTGGTAAATGTTCTCAATCTGTTTCCGGCAAGATCCGTTAAATACCCTTCATCCTCTTCATATCCTGCCCACATTTTCGTCAATGTGTCCCAGGAATGTCCTGTATCATTAATAGTAATTCTAAAATACGGATCATCAGGAGGAAGGATGCTATTATTCGGATCAAATTTATCATTGTTGACCTGAGTCGAAAATGAAAGGTTTTCAGTATTCAATAACGGCTCAACACCAGAACTTTCAAAATAGAAGGAATTAATGGTCTGTAATGAATTATCCCGGACTCCCTTATTGGTATCCACGTGATCAGTTTCCGTATCCCAGACAGGTAAGGCTACACCGAATTGATAATAATCATCCAGAACATGATATTCGAAGCGATCCAGGGTGGTATTCAGGTTCGAGTCAAGTGGAACAATTTCAATAATACCGCTGCTACCCCCGATTGTGTAACCAGGAATGCCGGGAGGATCTATATCCCACCCGGTTCCAGCAACAGTAATCGCACCTGTTGTTATCTTTGCACCATTACCGAGAACATCCCGGATATTGCTTGATACTATACCAGCATAATTTGCTGGCTGCATAATATCCATTCCGCTCCGCCCCAAGTATCCAGGCCAGGATGTTCCATCATGATATGCAGCTACATTTATCTGAAGCTCATATGGTGCATTTCCTCCTGTTCTTTCAAGAGTGTTTATCTGTGCGAACCCGGTGGTACCGGAATAAAAACCTTCGGATTCAGAACTTTCGGCATGAACAGATCCATCGTAGGTCATAATACCGGTAATGGTAACATCTACATTGGCCCCCTGATTATTCTGGATATCACCGAGATAATCAGAACCGTTCAAGGGATAAACATCGCAACTCTGATTAATAAAATTAGTAGCTGCATTGATGTGTGTGGTTAAACCGTCATCAGTTGTTACAATAATAGGTTCTGAATAAGCGGCAAGTATATAATTGTGATAGTCATAATCTGTACCGGTTGCACCATGATTACCTATTGTTACATCAATAAGAACTGGTGGACAGGAATCAGATGCAGCCTGAAAAGCAGCAACACCATTATTCCCATAATTTGGAAATTGATTTTTTCCACCCGCATCATAAAATAAAGACTTCAGAAAAGTTAGGTCAGGAATTGTTGTCTGGTGTGCTCCGGAAGCATCTGTACTGGCAGCTCCTCCCAATGAAGCATTACTGGCATCTGTATTCCAGGTAGTTGCGACTCTGATGATGAAAGAGCTCAAGTTACCCGGAATATCAGTGGAACCGTTTGACGTTCCATCATCATTGATGGCAACAAGTGTTTCAGTAACTTGTGCACTACTTCCATTAGCCATCAATAATCCCTGACCAATTATAGAAGAGATTTCATCATTGACATTGGCTATTGGTTCTGTAAATGTCAGTAGAAACGCATCATCCCATATAGTCTCAACAGAGATTAAATCCGGATGATCAAAATCCCAACCTTGTACTGGACCAATAGGATTATACTGAATATTTCCACCATTATTTGTAATATTATTATTAGTATTTACGCCTGCAGGAATAGCAGCAGCAATACTCCCGCCGCTAACCTGTGAGTTTTGTACACTCATATTAAATGCGATATTATAGGGAGTACCCCAGTTTGTAACTGTGTTCAGTGAATTGAATAGCGGCTGAGAACTACTGTTATTCCTTAGGTTAAGATTCCAATTACCTGTAGCAGTTAGATCAACTCCATTTACATAAAAATTTCCAATGGTTCCTGTACCAACATTAAGAGTAAGATTTACCAAGTCTCCAAAAGTTGCATCATAACTGAGTGGATTATATGCAAGGGAAGCCAAATCGGGATAATCAAATCTGGTATCTGCAGGAGTCCAATCCGGATCATCTACCGTATATCCAACACCTCCACCAAGGGCAACAAAATTTTTACCAAGATTGTTACTAGTAGAAAGAGTTCTTACACCGTTGAAATCGATATTGCCATTAAAAAATGCAAACAAACCACAAGTTATATCTGTATAAATAGTTAATGTAAAAGTAGGGAAATTCAGATATATATCACCGATATTAATCAATGCCGCAGCTGCAGCATTACCAAAAGTCATTGATGAGGCTCTGAACTCACCATCACCAGAAAGTAAGATTCTAGTTCCACCCTCAGTATAATCAGGAGCTGGGGTTAAATCGGGACCAGAATTATATGTCTGAGTTCCGCCAGTAGAGTAATATCTGCCATCTAGAGTTATTGCGTTTGTAACTGTAACACTGAGATTACCAGTAATTCCTGCACCTGCTGCCCCGGCAACACCAATAGAAAATAACTCTGCATTTCTTGATGTATTTATTGTTAGGGCTGTTAATGCCGTTGTATCTCCAACCGTCCCATCAAGAATGATATTACCTGTACCAGCATTGAGATCTAAGGACTGAGCATTATTGATAGTCCCCGAAATTGAAATATTTCCTGCTGCAGCTCCTGTATCAAGGTCGACATTATTCCCTAATTCAACATTACCACTGTACGATATATTACTATTAGTAGTTGAATAATTAGTACCTGACAACTGGATAGTTGTTGATGTAATATCCTGTATACCCACAGTTGTAACATCGTCTCCAATATCACTGAGGCTGGCACTTGCTACAGTTAAGGAATTAAGAGCTGGGGCTCCCCCAACCTCTCCTGTCACAGTGATTATGCCGGTTCCCGCTGTGAGGGTAAGGTTGGAGCCGCCGTCAATGGTACTGCTATAGGTGATAGCACCGTTACTCGTGGCAACAGCGACATTCCCCGTTAGATCTACTCCATTGGTATAAACAACAGCCGATCCGTTTGTCGTCACATCGCCTGCTGTACTCAGAGCTCCGCCGAAGGTCACCGTTCCACCAGCCAGAGTCGTCGTGATATCCCCTGCAGCAACCACCGTCGTCAGCCCTGTAGCATCCAGGCTGATCACTCCGCTGGTACTGGAGATTGTGTTGTTGATATTCAGTGTTCCCGTCGTATCCACATCAACAACACCCGTGGCACTGGCAACTGCTCCATTCAGGGTCACAATGCCTGTATGATTGATTGTGATACCGCCGGTTCCGCCGCTGGAATCGATCCCGGGGGCTGTGAAGTTCACACCGCTGCTGCTAAAACCTGCAGCTCCTGTGACCGTACTGTTTCCTCCAAGGAGAACATTACCGCTGCTGGTAAACGCGGCACTGGCTGCCACAAGGGTCAAACCTGTTGTCACCGAACTAGAAGCGCTTACAACAAGAGCTCCTATGGGAATTCCCGAGCCGACAGCTCCGGTAAAACCAACCGCTCCGGTTCCACCATTGATGCTAAGAGCCTGCGCGCCATCCACTGTTCCCGCAAAACTGACAGCTCCGGCTCCCGTGGCATTCACATCCAGCCCGACGGCCGTGAGGTTTACATTGTTATTGAACGTTATAGCTCCTGCGGCTGTGGTCAGGGCATCGGCTCCAAGATTCGTGACTCCACCGGATGTGAAATCGAGTATTCCTGTTGTACTACTTACAATATCATTGATTGTCAGGACTCCGCCGGAGTTCAGCGTTACATTTCCTGAACCATTTGCTATTACAGTTTCACTGACAGTCATTAAACCACCAGCTGTTACAATTGAAATTAAACCATCACTAGCCGTTGTATTGACACCAACTATAGGACCAACTCCACCAATTGTAAGAGCATCTGCTTCAGAAAAATAAATATCATCACCTGCAGTAGCTTCAAGGGTTGTGAGATCGGTTTGTATAGGAGTACCCAAAATACCGATACTTCCCGTTATATCGAATTCTCCATTAACCGCGGAAACAGTACCTGCACTTTGAGTAAGATTTCCACCACAGTTTACTGTAAGATCTCCCCCTATATTCGATGCAACAAAATCGACTCCTGATACAACATTGATCAAATCAGCATTACCTGCTCCATTGGTGTTAAGCCCAACACTTCCAGTGTAAGTACTGGCTCCATCCAGAGTAATGGCAGCGCCTCCGGCATCGGTGGTAAAAGTACTATTTCCACTAACTGAGACTGCACCATCATCACTAATGAGTCCCCCGGATGTGATAATCAGATTTCCTGAGATTGTAAGACCGGCCTGGATAAGAAAGGCA
>NZ_QQPQ01000073.1 GCF_003346715.1 Oceanispirochaeta sp. M1 | reverse complement strand
GAAGAAAATGTATTCAATTGATTGACAATAAACGGACACCCTACAATAATATCTTTGAGGATTTTCCTGGTTCCAGGAGGTGTCCGTTTATTCCCGGTAGGGCTGTCCGTTTTCGCCGGAATCCGCACCTGTACAATTTTTCAATTCATATACATTTTTTGTATTCTTAATTCTTCTTCAAGAGCTATCTGATGATTAGGACAAACACATTCAATGGCCTCTTTACCCAATTTATCAGAAGGCTTCAAAAGGAGTTTTCCATAAGCAACCCCGAATGTATAATGACATCCAACATCACCATCAACATTGGTTCTTGCCCAAATGTGTAGTGCATATTCCTCACTTGTATTCTCAGCTTTAACCTCAAGTTTACCGTCTCTTGTTATACAAACTTTCATTTTTTAACTCCTATAGTGCTTATTAACTCTTCAAATTTATCTACATAATAATGGGGCTGGGTTTCCTTCTGATTTTTTGGATTGATCAGATTCTTTCCAAATAGTGTGTCAATTATTTTCCAGTAATGCTTCTTCTGCCCTCTTGATCCAGTCCGGGATTCTTTTGTTATGATTCCTTCTTTGGCAAGAATGATATTGACCTTAGCTGCATTCATTACAACTCCATAATCTCTTAGAAGATCCGAAAGGCTCTTCGTCTGATTTTCCTCTGAATATTCAGGGAGGAAGCCAGAAGAGATACCTGTAATGTTGCAAGCCTTTTGGAGCATTAATACTTTTGAAGCATCATTTGTTTTTAAGATTCTGGCTGATGCTTCAACTGCATCAAAAATTGTTAGTTGGTGGTGAGTATTATATCCTCCAGTCTTTCTGATCGATGGAAGAACTTCGGATGTTACCCATTTTTTAAATAGCTTTGCTTCTGGTTTTTTTGAGCCTATGATTACGTTGTAAAGACCAGACTCATTTATCAGAATTGACTTCATGTTCATACCCACCAATTTGGTGGTCATGGATTCATCATCATCGAGTCTCTTTGTCATTCTCTGTGTATCAGCATAACCAAGAATATCAGACACATCTTTTGCCACAAACCAGGGATTCCCATTCTCATCCGTGGTTTCCCTTACTGAATTACCATTAAAATCAAATTTTGTTAATTCTTTCATTTTGCCTCCAGCACTTTCTGAAATCTGTAGCTTGATTCCTTTTAGCTCCTTCAAAGCTGTCTGGAATACATCTTTCTCCAATTCAGGCCAAGCAGTAACAGCAATAATTTTATTATTTACCATTGTAGACTCCGTTTTCGGTTGTCATACTTTTATGCTTAGTTCGAACCTGGTAATCTGTGTAAACAATTACTCCATTATGACTTGTAAAAGTTACCCCAGTTTCACCAAAAGGATTCTCATTTAATTGCTCTTGAAGCCATTCGGCAACAGACAATACTTCATGACTTAATTTCATTTTTCATTCTCCGAGGGTAGTATGGAAGATTTTAATATGAAGATTTTCTGACCAAGCCTGATATGGTTTATCTCATCAAGGTGTCTGAGAATATTGTGATAACTGGTATTCAATATTTCCGCCGCTTCTCGTGGACTGCAATATACAGCTTTGTTTTTGTTATTCATTGTTATTTCTCCCTGTGGTTTGTTCCGTGCACTTGCTAAATAGTTACCACAGGAAACACAAGGAGTCAAATAGCATTTACTTACACAATAAAGAGTTAAGGAGGATTTAGGATGTTTTAGGAAGATATGGGAAAGTTTGGGATTTATTAAAAATTATTACTAATTGTCTTTTTTACAAATCTATTTACTTCATTTCCAGGAAAAATATTATTTTCAATTATTGTTCGAGCCCGGGATAATTCTTCGGATGTCATAGTTTTTGCATTCTCTCTTAACATCGTTAAAAAATCACCATGGTTATTGTCATTAAAGATGTACCCTCTTCCTCCTGATATTTCAGAAAGCGTTCCTCTTTTTTTGAGGTTAATTTTTAAATTAGGCCAATCTTTAAATATTGATGATAGAGCATGATCCGGAGCAGACTGTTGATTCTTATACTCCTGATTCATTTCCATGTTGTTTATTTCATCTTTTTGATCCAGAGAAAGAGCTTCTTTCCAGAGGTTTGTATAGGCTGGTAAAACCAAATTTCTAAAATACAATTTATAATCATCAATTGTCATATCTTCTACTTTTGCACTAAAGCCAGAGTAATTCTCATTAAAAATGTGAGGCCCTTCGTCAATCACAGATTTTAACTTTCTATTGATAGGGAGTAACGGTTCTATAAACGTTAATACTAAAATGAAGTCTGCCCAGACCTCTTGAGTTTCTCCCTTCTCATGTTTAGTATCGTTTCCATTAAAAAGATCGTAAGTGCGACTAAAAAATGTATCTTTGGGATTTAATAGATATGAGGTAAATACATTAACAAAATGAGTTATATTATCAATTTTTACAAATAATACATTTCGTTTCTCTGATATAGAGTATTCAGAGTAATGACTTCTTTTCTTATGTATCCAACTATTTCTTTTAAATATGTAAATGGGATTCTCAACATTCTCATACAAACAAGGATCAGAGCAATTGCTAATCATCTCCTTGATAAAAAGTCGTCGTTCTTTTGCAAGTGTGGGTATAATTTGTTTATTTTCCATCAAGTATTCCTAATAAACAGTCTCTTATTTTCTAGAAGACTGGAAATGGCATGAGAGTTATTGTCTTTATTTAATATATACCTATTTATTATATCTTTTCCATTATTGCTCTCTTTATTTTCCGGGCTTCTTTGTCATCTTCAACCCAAAAAATAACAGCTCTCCTGCCTTTAGACGTTTCACGGCGAATCTCATTCAAATTTAAACCTTTAACTTTCCGACCACCTATGGATAAACTTGCTCCTTTTGCGTAAACAGTTTCGGACATTTCTTTAGCGGGATAAACGTTTAACCCAGTTATTTTTCTACGGTCGATATATCCTTTAAGTTCTCTAACAGAAAGAGATTGAAAGCGTTCCCAGAACATGGGATCGTTATCTATAACTGTTTCATCCAGTAACCTGACTTTTGACATATGTTCAGATAATCGTAATCCATTCTCTTTCAGTTGTGGTCTGAATTTCCAGAAGTTCTCACCAATAGCAGCCAGATGTAAAGCTTTTCGATATGACAAGTTTGTGCGTTCAAGGAATATGTATTCTTTGAAGGACCCTGCTACAGAGTAATAAAGGACATCCCGTTTAATCCGACCCAAGGATACAGCAAGGATTGCCAAGCCAAACTTTATATTATCTTCTACGGCTCTCATCCCCTCTTCAATCGACTCAAGGGTAACATTGTCTTTAAAAGCAAAATCTGCGGGAATCTCATTCATTGTGCAGCCTCCTGAGTAAAGGGGATGACCCTTCCAAATACTTCGGCAGTGGCCTGTGCGGCCTTCTGAAAGTCCTGCTCGTTTGCATGGTTGCTGTAATGGTCCAGCATTTCCTGTGTGGCATGTCCTGTCAATTTGGCTGTTCTCTGATCCAGAACGTCTACCATCTTCCGGGCGTAATAATGACGCCAACCATGAAAGGTCAGATTTCTGGCCTTCTGTTCATCATCTTTGATTCCGATGCTTCGTAATGCAGCTTTGAGTCTTTTAAGAAATGTTTCTGTTCCAATGGGGATACCTGGTTTCTCTGAACTATAGAATATAAAGCTTTCCGGCCCTATTTCATTAAACGGGTATGTTTTTGCATGATCCAGTAATAATCTCCTGGTCTCTGGAAGAATTGGGATTTCTCTCTCCTCACCAGTTTTTGTGCTTTTGAGTCCTCCCTCTTCTCGAGCGTATGAATGAGTAACGTGGATTCGATCCTCTTTGATATCTTTTATTTGGAGTGCCATTATTTCTCCGGCTCTCATACCGGTTTGACTGGCAAGAAGATTGCCCAGCTTGGCTCCTTCGTTATTGCTCCAGTTCCCTTCTGAAAAGAGTTTGTCCACCTCTTTATCGGAAAGGATACCTCTCTTTTTCTTTTTACCGGAGAATCGCATTAGCCCAGCACATGGATCATCTTTAATAACCCCCTGTTGCTGACCCCAGGCTGTCGCAATAGTCCCGTATCCTATAATCCTGTTCAGTGATGCTGCAGCCAGTTTTTTACCTGTAGGCTCACCTTTTTTATCAAGGGTACTTTTAGATGAGAGGAAAAGAGAGAATTCCTGCATTTCCAGCCGTGTAAGGTCTACCAGGGCTTTATCATTGAAGTAAGGCTCCCAGTGTATCCGAATATTAGAAAGGGCTTCCTTGCATCTTCTCTGTCCGATTTTTTGACCATGAGATAGCTTATCCTGGACATAGGCGGATTTTTCATAATCCCAGAACTCATTCAGATAATCGAGAAACCTTGTCTTACTCTCTTCAGGAGTCGTGAAAGCTTTTACCAAGCCACGATTCATCAGAATCTTCAGAATCCTGTCAGAATCACCCTGTCTTAGAATGGCTTTTTTGAGGTTCTCAATTCCATTGTTAATGAGTAGTTCATTTCTTGATGTTCCGTTTTGGGTGGTATCAGTGACAGGAATATTGTCATGAAGCCACCTTAATGCCTTGTACTCAGCCTCACTCTTATCTGTCGTGTAAAGACTTTTACCAGAAGAATATAAACCGTTACTGAGTTTATACCGCACATACCAATTCTGACTTCTTTTTCTCTTATAAAGAAAAAACCGGTCGCTCACAATTCTACCTCCTCGTGATGCACATCGGTTATCCCGTGTTACACCATCGTGTTACAGTAGCAATGATTGCGCCGGTGGTCCGGTAGCTCTCAAAACTTAATTTGTTGCTATATAAGCATTTAAACAGAGCCAAAAGTGGGAATTGAACCCACGACCTACGCTTTACGAGAGCGTTGCTCTACCCCTGAGCTATTTTGGCATCTGGAAGATATTATACCCGGGTCACACATAATTTCAATACATTTTGGAAATTCACTATAATATTAAATGTTCAAAAATTGACAGTTTCTCATTTTAATTCGATAATGATTTTATAGGGGAAAAATAATGAGTTCCAACGAGCATAGAAAGTTTTACAGAGCCGACTTTAAAACACATGGTTACATACTGATGGAAGACGGGGAACAGATTCCTTTTGTACTGCAGAATATATCTTTAAAGGGTATTTTAGTTAATCTTGAAGATGAGAGACTGAAAAAAGGCGATGCATATAACCTCAGAATAAAGTTGATGTCTTCTGATATTGAGATTGATACAACATCTGTTCTGGTACATGAAGATGATGGAGAAAAAGGGTTTTTCTTCAGAGAGATTGATCTGGACAGCATGATTCACTTAAGAAGACTTCTTGAATTGAATACGCCCAACGAAGGTGAGATCGAAAAAGAACTTTCATTTTTGAAAGATTATTCCTAAAGATAGAATTAGAAATGAAATAGGATTGTTCCTGTGATTCCTTCCGGATGATCAGGATTCAGTCTTTTCCTGTTTATTCCTGCTTGATGTTACAAAGCGCTTAAAGTCGTTTATATTCTTGACGACGATTCTCTTATCAAAGACTTCCAACCTACGCTGTGATACAAACTGGTCAAGGGTTTTACGGCACTCTTCAGGGCTCATACCTGCCCAATGGGCAATATCGTCAATGGTGGTGTGAAACTCACGTTTTCCTTGATCTTCTTCTTCCTTATCCAGAACAAGTCCTTCTGAAAGCATCAGGAATACATCTGCAACTCTGGCAAGAACATCTTCCAGGGTGAGGATCTGAAATCTTCTTTTCTGGTCATAAATTCTTTTAGCAAAGAGTTTTAAAAGTTTCAGGGCTATCTGAGGATTTCCCTGCATCAATATTTCAAAGTTCTCTCTGTTGAACTCCAGAAGTTTAGTCTCTTCCACGGCAATGATGGTTGCGCTTCTGGGTGCCTCTTCGAGAAGTGCCATCTCTCCGAAGAATTCTCCGGGCTGGAGTATATCAATAGTTTTTTCAATTTCACCGAATATTTTGACGATTTTCACCTTACCCGACTGGATCAGGTAGAAGGAGTCCCCCGGCTCATATTCGCAGAAGATTACCGATCTGGCCTTGAATGTTACAGCGAATCTGTTGAATACGGATAAGTCCAGGGCCATCAGGCACCTCCCATCTGTTCAATGATCAGGGCGGCATCCCTGAATTCGGGACTGCTCTCTTCAAGGAGTGATGAAGATTTTGTTAAAAAGCCGCGGGCCTTAACCTTGTCATCAATCATAAGGTAGGATTTTCCAATGTAGTACAAAGCTTCTCCCATTCTGTCATGAGCGGGATTTCTTTTCAGAATCGCTGTAAAATGTTTAATTGCTTCATTCCCTTTTTTAATTTTATAGAGGCAGATCCCTGCTTCAAACTCGGCAAGGGATTTATGATCCGGAAAAGCCTGTGCCACACGGACAAAGGCTTTCAGGGCTTCAGCCATATTACCGCTATCTCTGATAGCAATAGCTTTTTCAATTGTATATTGGGGTTTTGGAGCTGCCGCAGGAGTGGGACTTTGCTCAGCGTCCTGAACAAATTCTCTCTGGCTCTCAGCATAATCAATTTTACGGCGGACTTCTTCAACAAACTGTCCAGCAGGATAATAGATCAGGTAGCGGTTGAATGCATCAGCCGCCTGATCATGTTTCTTATTTTTGAAGTAATACTCCCCCACAGAATACAGCCCCTTCTCGGCATCCACCTGCTCGTCCACAGACATTAAACTCCGTACCTGTTTATGAATACGCCTGAGCTGATTGGAGAAAACCTTCAGCATCTTCATTATGATACGGCTGTTGGTAGATAGAAGCTGTTCAAAATCATCAACAGAAAATTGAATGACCGTGGAGTCTACGAGGACCACTGCAGTTTCATCATGGGGATATTTTCCGAAGGCGGCTTTAACTCCGAAAAACTCACCGGTCTGAACAAAGTCGTGTATTTCCTGACCTGTCTCAATATCCAGATAATTAAGGGAGACCTTGCCTCTTTGAAGAATAAAAACACTTTCGCCCTTGTCACCTTTAAAGTAGACAATTGAGTTTGCTTTAAATGATATGGCTTTAGGGGGCATTCCGGCTCCTGGATCAAAGTTAGGTTTAATATTAATTCTTAGGGAACAATAGTGTCAATCATTATTATAATCTTTATCTGCAGGTCTCACAATATAAAGTGAGTGAAAAGACTTATTATTATTCCCTTGCTTAAGCTCAGTCTCAGTCCCTTGCATTTAGAGAGCAAAGTTTTTATCCTGAGTTGATGATTGATCTACATACTCACTCCACTGCCTCAGACGGCACATTAACCCCTACAGAACTCATTGAACAGGCGAATAAAATAGGTCTTTCGGCCATTGCTCTGACCGATCATGATACTTTAGACGGTCTGGATGAGGCTGCCTCGGCAGCCGAACGGCTTGGTATTATATTTATTGCGGGGATTGAACTTGAAATTAAACATCATCCCGGAGAGTTTCACCTATTGGGACTGGGCCTTGAAGACTGGCATAATTCCAGTCTCGCACTGTTTCTTGATGAAATAAGGGAACACAGAAATAACCGGAATACCCAGATGGTTGAACTGATCCGTGAAGACGGTATTGATATTAGCCAGGAAGATCTTAATAATGCTGCAGGAGGGAGGATCATCGCCCGCCCCCATTTTGCCAAGGTTCTAGTTGAAAAAAAAGTAGCTAAAAATATAAAACATGCCTTTGACCGTTTTCTGGCTGTAGGACAGAAATTTTATCTTCCCAAAGAGGTGATAGATCTGGAAAAGGGTATCAAACTGATTCATGAAGCCGGGGGTAAGGCTGTTGTTGCCCATCCCCTCTCTCTCTACCTCTCCTGGGGTAAGATGCCGGCCCATTTCCAAATATGGAAAGAGATGGGACTGGATGGAATAGAGGCACGGCACTCAGGAGCCAAAAAAAACCAGATGGCCCGTTTTGAAAAACTGGCGGAAGAGGAAGGATTCCTGGTAACAGGAGGCTCCGACTATCATGGTAAAAACAGGAAAGACAGAGCACTTGGAAAGGGCGGCGGATTTCAGCCTGTCCCTGATGAGCTTTTAACACCTTTTTTAAGAAACTGACTGCATGGGGATTTAATGAGACTCATCCTTCGAAACTCAATATTTCTCATTTTTCTCTTTACGGGTACAGTACTTTTTGCTCAGTATCCTCTGATTCAAACAACAAGAAGCTACAGCGACGATCTTTTTAAACAACAGCAGCAGGAAACCGAATCCTGGTACTACAATGATGCCAGGGGGATAAGTACCCCTCCTCTCTCCATCTACAGATATAAAACCCGGGAAGAAGATTCCCTTATTATGATTGCGGCCAGTTTCAATCTTCCTGTGGATACGGTAGCTACAATTAATGGTATTGAAAACATGACTGAATTCAAGGCGGGAGTAGAACTGATAATCCCTTCGGCTCCGGGACTATATCTTTATAAAGAATCTGATTCCAGCTGGATTACATCACTCAGGCATGACCTGGAAGGGATGGATACCATTAAACTTGTTCTTTTTAAAAATGGTAAAAGAGTCGAGGTGGAATATTATCAGGGTGTGAATCTGCCGGCAGCGTATAAAACCCGCTTTGTGCTGCCTCTTTTTGCCTCCCCTCTGGATAAAAGGACTATAACATCCGTATACGGGTTTAGAAATCACCCGGTTACAGGAAAATGGCAGCTTCATACAGGAACCGATTACAGAGCTGCTTTAAACTCTCCCATCTATTCCTGTGCCGACGGAACAGTTTTCTCTACGGGAGAACTGGAAGATTACGGAAAATTTGTTATAATTAAGCACAGAAACGGTTATAGTAGTCTATATAGTCATCTGGATATGATTCTGGTCAGCAAAAATCAGAAGGTCCTCGAAGGCGATATGATTGCAAAATCAGGCAATACAGGGATCTCCACAGGCCCTCACCTGCATTTTGAAATCAGGCAAAACGGAAGTCCCGTGGATCCTGAAAACCTGCTGCTGAAGGACAGGCAATGAAAGTACTCGGAAAATATCTACTCCTCTTGTTTATGCTTTCGACTGTTGCTCTGTCTGTTTCTGCAGAAAATATCAGAGGTCCAGTTTCCGGCACCCTTATACTTGATGGTCTGAATGAAAACCGATCTGTAACAACAAAGGTTGAGCATCTGACGGGGATTATTATAAAAGATCTCTCCCCTCTTATTCAGGGAATCAAAATCTCTGTCAGGGCCTCCGATGAGATGGTCATCTATAAAAACAGTTTCGCCCTTTATATTTACAAAGATCTTGATAAGGATTTTTCCGAAGAAGAAAATAGTTACAGAGGCAGTCAGGCGTTTATGCGTTTTCTCCCTTTCAGTGATGATCTTAGTGTGCTGATTCCCCTAAGTGATGCACATACCCTATCTCCTGACCGTTCAAGCTTTCTTATGGCTGACAGCAATCAAAGTGAAGATTTCCCGCTTTTGATAAGCATACTTCCAATTACCAAAGGGATACCCGATACAGCATATAACAAAGAGTTGACCATTGATATTTCTCCTGTTTATTTCAAGAAAGGACTTCTGGTTCTCAATATAATGAATGACAGAGCAGAAGAAATAAGTGAAGGGATCCGCATAAGCATTGACGGAAAGAGTTATGACTGGCCCAATGGCCCTTATCTTCTAAATTCAGGACTTCATACACTGACAATCCGTACTGAAGACGGCAGCGAAGAGTCTCTTCCCTTCTCCCTGGACTCGGGTCAGACTCTGAACCTGGATCATGTGCTTCAGTATCAGCTGCCCCTTCTCTCAATTGAGGTAATGGAGGGACTCAGTGTCTATCTGGACCAAAGACTTCTTAATCAATCCGAATTTGAGACTGCTATGGAAATTCAGCCCGGCAGTCATAGCATACGCTTCGAACTTGGTGATTTTAAGATGAGCCGGGATTTTACAGCAGAGATGCAGCAGAGGATCAAGATCACCATGGTTCCGGAGATACTTCTAGAAACACGCTGAGTATTGACAAAGAACCCGGTGCCACGTACTTTTAATACATGATTTTTTCTGGAAAGCGTAAAGTGATTCTTCTGGTTCTTGTTTCATCTCTGGCACTCATATCAATAGGTGTCGGTATCAGTACCGGACTTGTAGTTGCAACTAATTATAATATTCTGAATATGGAGAATTTTGGAGAGGACACCCCTGCGCTGCCCTCCCAGATTCTGGATATAAATGGAAACCTGATAACAGAGTTCTTCTCAGTTGAAAAACGTGAGATAGTCTCCATCCAGGATCTTCCAGAGAGCCTTATCTATGCCCTTATCACAAGGGAGGACGGTAATTTCTTTGACCATAACGGTTTCTCCTTTATGGGAACCATCCGTGCTCTCTACAGGTCTGTATTTTTCAGCAACCTCCAGGGAGGAAGCACACTGACTCAGCAGCTTGCCGGGCATCTGTATGCAGACAGAAGTGATATTTCCGTCACAAGAAAGCTCAAAGAGCTATGGTGGGCCTTTCAGCTGGAACGACAGCTTACCAAGTATGAAATTCTGGAACTTTATATCAACAAGATGCCCTTTGGTCATAATACTCATGGTGTTGAAGCAGCGTCCAAATTCTATTTTGATCACTCTGCAGTGGATAATACTGTAGCTGAATCTGTAATGCTTGTTATTCAGCTTGTGAGCACAAGCGGCCGCTATTCCCCTATACGTTTCCCTGACAGGGCACGAAAAGTGCAATATTCTATCATTCAGCAGATGGTGGAGAATGGTTTTCTGACGCAGCAAGATGCCGATCTAAGCATGGCTGACTACTGGGATAATCGATATGACTGGTCCAGAGACAACAAAACAACAGCCTTCTTTGAACGTGAAGACAGGGCCCCCTGGTTCAGTGAATATATCAGAACACAGCTGGATGAAATGCTTTACGGAAAGCAGGATATCTATACAGACGGTTATATCGTACATACAACGCTTAATCTGGATTATCAGGCCAAGGCCGATGAGCTGACCCTTAAAGGTCTTAATCGATGGAATAAGAAGTATCAGGAAAATATCGGAAACAGAATGGATATTGTGGATGATGTTTATGTTCCTATCATCGATCTTTTGTCCCTGACTATGAATATTGAGGATATCCGTATTGCCGGCTCACAGGAAAAAAAGAGAGCCAAAGAAGATTTTCAGAACATCATAAATCCTACAATGGATATGCTCTCCATGATGTTCGGCATGAATGAAATAAACTATATGAGTCAATTCAGTTATGACGACAACAGACTGAAAAATCAGCAGTCAACGGTTCAGACCGCCATGATAACGCTTGATAATGATACAGGTTATATTCTGGCCATGGTCGGTGGCAGTGAGTTTAACAGAGCCAACCAGTTCAACAGAGCCGTCGATGGTGAGTTGATGCCCGGTTCATCATTTAAACCTCTGTATTACTCTGCGGCTATATCCTCCAGGAAATTCACTCCCGCCACGAGAATTGTTGATGCTCCCAGAGTATTTATCAACCCTGACGGCTCCTTCTATACACCCTTGAACTACAAGGGTGAATGGGAAGGCAGTGTTCTACTCCGTGATGCTCTGGCCAACTCCATGAATGTTCCTGCCATCACCGTACTTGAAGGTATCGGTTTTGAAATGGCCATCAGCCGGTCAGCCAGACTCCTTGGTTATACAGATCCTGTAGAGATAGGTAAACGCTTCCCACGGGTTTTTCCCCTTGGACTGGGAGTTATTACCGTGAGTCCCTTAAGGATGGCTCAGGCCTACGCTACATTCGCTAATCAGGGCCGTGCGGTTCAGCCTCTGGCCATCCGTTATGTAGAAGACCGAGATGGAAATATAATTTTAAATCCTGAGAGAGATCTCAGAAACGAACAGAAGAAAGAAGATCTTCAGATAATGTCTACCGAAGAGGCCTACATCATGACGCAGCTGCTTCATGAAACCACACTGACCGGTACTCTGGCCCATCTACCCCGTTATGTGAAGGGCTTTGACAGAATGCCCATGGCCGGAAAGACAGGAACGACACAGAACTGGGCTGATGCCTGGACTACGGGCTTCTCACCCCACTTCACCACTGTTATGTGGGCTGGATTCGATCAGGGAGGAAGTACCCTTGGAGTCAACCAGACCGGTGCTACCGCAACAGCCTGGATATGGGGTGAATATATGGCCTATATCAACAGTCAGATGCCCATCGAGAATTTCCCCAAACCCAGTCACGGCATAGTGGAGATGGAAGTTTGCAACCTCTCGGGTATGATTCCCACAGATGGCTGTAACAACGGTACAAGAATGGAAATATTCCTCAAGGGGACCGAACCTACCAGGTACTGTCCTATACATGCCTTTGAAGAGAAGAGAAATGATGACCTGGCTCAGAAATATCTGAATGATTTCTCTTCATCAATGATATCCGCCCCCGGTGTCGGTCTTCTTGAAGATCCCTATGCCGATTCAGGTTCCGGATACGATGAGATTGATGACGGTATGATTGACTTCCTGCTGAATGATCCCTTCTCAGGAGACAGCGGCAGCGGAGATGAAAATACCTACCTCCTGGACTGATGGCAGATGGTTTAATCTATAGCTATACAAAAATCACTAGTTTAATTAAGTAGGGTGAAAAGAGACCTTTTCTCAAAGAGTCTCTTTTCATCCCTCTTACAGAACCGTACGTACGGACCTCGTATACGGCTCCTGTTCAAAATATCCCGAAATAGGGACGACTAGACCAG
>NZ_QQPQ01000072.1 GCF_003346715.1 Oceanispirochaeta sp. M1 | reverse complement strand
AGGAATATTTCATTCCGGAGTCTGGGCTAAAACTGTCCGTTTATTCCCGGAATTGCTGTCCGGTAAAACCCGGAATGAGTGTCCGGTTATGTCCGGAATAGGTGTCCGGTATCATCCGGATTCCGCAATAATCGCTCAACTTCCATGATAACTTTCAACTTCATACATACGCCTCTTTAAAAAATAACAATCAAACATTGTACTTTCTCAACCAAAATTATTCAATAATGAACGCATGGTTGCATTATGACACTATGCTCATCCAGTTAAAAAGTGCCACGAGGCACTTTTTAACTGGGGTGTCTTGTTTTCTGTTTTTTCACTGAATCTGGTATGATGGGAGAAGTTATTGAAAATATGAAGGAACTATAGATATGATTCTTTTTCTTATACTATCTCCATTGATTGTTGGGTGGGGAATATATCTCTTTAAGGTAATACCCTTTTGTGAATCAAAGGGCTTTGTTAGTGAGAGTTTCTGGTCTCATGACAGGTTCCTGGATAAAACAGGATTTTATATTGAGCATTCAGAGAATAAATATTTTAACTATGGGAGAGCGGCTCAAGTACTCCAAGTTCTAACGATCATAGTAGTGATCATCATCTGGATAGTTTAATAAAGGCAGATTCATCAAGAATCGCTCTGCTGAAGAGGAGTAAGCCTCATGGACTCTTATACCTTCGACCGTTCAGAAAATGCAGCCAGAGGCCAGCATTGAAGCCAAAAAAAGGGTACAGCATAAAGCGGTACCCTAATAATGCTCCTGGGAGTGGAAAAGCCCCGATCATAAGGCTCCACCTCATTTCCTTTCACATCGTCAGATCTTTAAATATAATACGCCGGATCCGTAATTTCAGGGCTTTCTCTGTTAAGTAAACAAAAGTGTGGTTGTAGACAGAATAGAACTTTATCGGAAGCGGTTTTCAGGGGTGGTGTTAAGTATTTCTATTGAATGCTGTATAGCTATCAGTCATTCCTTTTTGAGTTGACGACATAATGCTTGTTGTGGTTGTAATAGTATCAGCTCTAGAAGTAATCTCATTTATGATTGTATCAAAGTCCTCGACTTCCTTGCTAGCCAAAAAAGCATGGATTCCAAATCCGAATGATACGCACAACGCCCCCAAATTTATATATAAGAAAAATCCTGTCGCTGCAAAAAGATTAATTCCTGTAGGAATCGCGATTCCCAAACAAAACAGGAATACATCAAAATCGTTGTTCTTTGCAGCTCGTGTTAATTTGGGAAGTTCATCTCCTGTTAGGTAGTACACCTTATGAGTCAACTCTGCCATAGCAACTTATTCCGCTCTTACAGCATAGATGTTTAATCGATCGATAATTTTTCCAGAAATAATTACCTGTAGTTCATAAGTCCCTAATGTTGAGAAATTAACATTATTCATATTGAAGATAAGATTTATTGTTGATGGAATGTGTGTTTCTTTAATTTTAGTGATGTTGATATCTCCCTCAAGTGGTGGTACCACATCTTTTTTTTCAGGAGTTAGAAATTTTAGAGTGAAATGATGATCTCCTACTTCATCATGTTCAAAAAGTATTCTTAGAGAAATACTCATCACTGGATGTATCGCAGGGATCTGTTTCATTTGTATAGTATCAAATGCCCCTAAAATATTTAGCTTGCCAAATGAATCAGTTGCTGCATCTGACGTAAGGAAAGATAGTACCTTCATAAGAAAACCTCTATTTGATAATTCATACTTATTACTATCACACTGTAATAATTTAAAGTCTATATGCGTCTTAAAAAATATATAATCTGAGTGAAAAACAGAAATTCGTTTATCAGTGCTTTTGAAATAATTGTGAATAATGATAACTTTTTTAGGAATCAACCAAAAGGGTGATGTTTCTAAAATTTTATTAAATAAAATGATTTATTGAGATTTATCTTCTTAAGGTTATTTGCAACCAGATATTGTTCAAATTTCAGTATTATATTTGTACAACCTAATCATCAGAAGGAGGTGGACTCTCCCTATCCAAAGGTGCTTCAGCAGGTCTAGGTTGCTTTCCATCATTTATAGATTTTTCTGACCGATCATTTTGGATCCGTTGATTCCATCCATCTTGATGTGGAACTTTTCGCTGTGGTTGTTGTTTTGGTGGCCTTTGATTTTTATCTTCTGACATAATGACTCCTTCTATTTAAAATTTATAAATACAAAAACAATTAGTAAGATATTCCCGGTAGCATAAAGGCTCATAGTTATAATACTGAGTTCTTTAACAACTTCAGAAAAAATATTATTGGATTTACCTTTACGGCGAGCTTCTGTTGAAGTGACAACTTCTGATTTTCCATCAATTCTATCTTTCATTCTTTGATATTCAACATCATGTAGTTTTATCTGTGTTTCAAAAGCTTTCACTCCTACTAAGAAAGCAATGAGAGATAATAAGATACAGAGTGCAAATGCAGCCCAAGCTAAAGGTAATAAAACTGGATTTTTTATTACCTTAGGTAAGAAGCTGTCGACAAATGCAAAGCTGATACCAAAAGATCCAGAAGCTAGTGTAATTAAGTATTTATCATATTGATTCGTCTGAGAACGATATGATGCTTTGTAATCATCGCGAACCTTTATATACCATTGATAAAGCTCAGCTTGTTTTTCTTTTGTAGTCTTCTTATTCTCTGGCATATATTCAAAATACACCTAGAGTGTTATATCCTCAAGTAGAATAAATAAACAACAAACTAATAGCAAAGAAATCAGCAGCTATCGAGTGTCCATTTTAAAGTTACTTTTCTTCTCAACGAAATTTTAAGCTATCTCTGAGAAACAAAATTGTCCTAATTTTCTACTTTATTCATCCGCCGCATTGCCACACCAGTAGTGCAACTCCCTATACTTCACAGAGAAAAATATCCTGATGCATATCCGCACAGAATCTGATATACATCAGGATATTTAAAAAACAATATATAATCAGGATAGTATTGAAGTTAATATAACCCCCTACTATCCGTCAGAGGGTCGACAGAAGGTCGGTTATCGGCAGTCCTGATGTGATGATGAATGAGATGACTGTTTATTGAAATCAACCAAAAGTATGAAATTTATATAAATTTCTAATGTTGTTAGAAACTATGCACAAGTTAAAAATCTTACTACTACTTGTTTATAATTACATGTAATACATGTATTCCTTTATAAGGGGTTATAACTTTTATGCGTAGATTTATAACTTCTATGCGTAAAAGTCACAATATATTATAACTTTTATGCGTTAATAACTTTTTTTATCCACAATCCTGAACTGTTCTCAAAGGTAGTACTATACCACCTATACCACCATATAGGTGGTATAGTATTAACGCATAAAAGTTATAACATTACAGTTTGAGATCTACCCTAAGTGATCAATCTGCCTTCATTTTTAATTGATAAAGGTGATGGGTATAAACGAATACCTTCATTTTCTACACTTATTTTTGCTTCATGATAACTTCTTTGTGTCACATCATACAAAGCCTTTTTGAAGCGTTCTCGAAATCTTGGCTTCGCCGTAGGAGTTATATTTTCTCCAAATTGTGTATATAGGTGATCCCATTTAACTAATGCTGGTTTTCTTAGAGTATACATTCTTCTTACTAACCAACTATATACATCCTGCTCAAGAGGATTCATTGATGTATAACAGTCAAGATCAATTGGAGTTGAATGTTTTTCAATTAGTTCATAGAAGCGATCAGATAAAAGAATTCTATTCTCAAAAAGAAAATTTTGAAGCTCATGCCCCTCGCCCTGTGAATTAGACCAATAAAGTTCTAATTCATCAGCAATCCCAACATTTATAGATTTTATGCCCTGAATATTACCATCCGATAAATTGTTGTCAAAGCTCATATATGTATGTCCAATACGGTTCATTTGATTAGTAATTCTTGTTATTGAACCTGATTTCCCCCCTGTAACAGATTGCCCAACAGATTTTAATACTTCTCCAACTCTTCCTATTGCTAATTCTTTGTTACCTGTACGCAAAGCTTCGGTAATTAGAAGTGTTAGGCTTATTCTTCCCCATTTACCGAAAGGGATTCCTTTAGAAGATGTAAGAATCATTGATGAATTCCCAGTTTCTCTTGACCACTCATTGTCTTTCGGGTCTCTAACTGGAAGTGGGCAAAAAATAAAAGGGACAGGGACAAAGGAAATATTCTTGTTTTTATCGCTCATATTGGCTCTCTGATCAATCTTTTTAGTTGAAATGAGGAGTTATTCAACATTCTCTTTAAGATACTTATGAAGGGCATATCTGATCCCTTGCCCTATTTTCATTCCCAGGTCTTCGGAAAAATGTTTTCTCAATGCTTCATATTCAGTGTTTTTCATCTGAAATGTTCTCGTTTTCATGTTCTCTTGTACTGGTTGAGGTGAAGGTTTTCGAATCCCTCTTGATTCAAAATCCTTTGCAATTACTTCACTAACAGGTTTTCTACGCGTTGCCATCTTATCGAACTCCCATAAGATCAGTTACAAGCCTATTATATTCTTCTAAGTTTTTATTCTCATTATCATATTCTGATAAAGACATACGGTTTAGTACTGCATCACTTATTCCAGTACTTTGACCAATAACATAAGTTTGATAGTCTAACTTCTCTAATTCTTCTAATATACCTCTGTGACTTGAATATGATTTATTAAGTCTGTTTATTACTAAACGGTCTGCTTTAAAATTCCCACGCATTTTTTTCCGTATTTTCTGCAGCTCATTCTCTGCGATTTCAATACCATCAAGAGAGAAGAACTCTGAAGCAATAACAGGTATTATTTCATCCATAACAGAAAGAATAGATCTCTCTAATAAAGACATTCCAGGAGAAAGATCAAAGATAACTGCGTCATACCCTAGCTCTTTAATCTGATCAAGTAGATCATGAAAAGCATACATTTCTCCTGATAGTTTGGTCTCCGACCATTCCTTTAGTTCTCCATCGATTGCAATAGTCCCCAGAATATCAAGATTACTAATACCTGCGATTGGTTGGATAGCTTGCTTTAAAGGGATCTTTTCTTGCAGAACATCTGCTAGATCATAACTAATTCCTTCAGGACAATACCAACTGGTCAAATTTCCCTGAGGATCTCCATCAACCATTAAAACACGACTACTCTTAGCCATTTCAAAACCTATATTACCAGTCGTGGTAGTTTTCCCTGTTCCACCTTTTTGTACATGGAAAGCTATTTTAATCATAACTGCTGTCCTTTTCTGTTTAATAAACTTATATCAGAATAATATAACACTCATTTAATTTAGAATCAACTATTATTTAATAGTTATATAAGTCTTAATTGACACTTATATAATAAAACTAGATTTGGAATAGACAGAAAAGGGGTTATCAGAAGCTCTAAAAGAAGAAAGCAGTATTGCAAAACGAATACTTTGTGCATACAATAAAGTTATGGATCACATATCTTTTGACTGGGATGAAAAGAAAAATAACACTAATCAGAAAAAACATAAAATTGGTTTTGCGGAAGCCCAAACATGCTTCTATGACCCTAACGCTTTAGTTATTCATGATCCAGACCATTCTGAAAATGAGGATCGATTCATTTTCAGAATGGGCTTGTCAAAATCTCTGCGGATACTAGTTGTTTGTCATTGTTATCGAGAACCAGGAGAAACAGTCAGAATTATATCTGCACGAAAAGCAACAACTACAGAAAGCCAATCATATGGAGGGTGAAAAATGAGAGATAATTATGATTTTAGTAATGCGGTTAATAATCCCTATGCGGAAAAACTGAAACAGAAAATTAGCATTCGTCTTGACCAGGGGACAGTAGAATACTTCAAAGATCTTGCAAATGAGACAGGATTGAAATATCAGCAATTAATTAATCTATATCTTACAGACTGTGCAAAATCTCATAAGAAGATCTCTATTGATTGGAAGTAATTCCAAAAGGGAAAAGATATTGTTTCTATATTCTAATAATGTAAAGACTTCTTTTTGCTAGCAACTCTCTGGATAATCTCATTATTAGCTTCTTCGAGAATTATAGGGATATCATCTTTTAAATCCAAAAATGAATCACATATTTCTGGACAAAGTTGAGTTCCAGAGGAAGCCTTAATCTCTTCATATGCCCAATCATAGCTTCTTTCTTTGCTGTAAGTCCGGTGGCTCGTAATTGCATCAAATGTATCGGCAACAGCTATAATTCTAGCACCAAAAGGAATATCCTTCCCACTTAAACCACTTGGATATCCCTTTCCATCCCATCGTTCGTGATGATGACGTACATAAAGTGCAATTTCTTTCAGGTTTTCAATACCATAGACAATCTCATATCCTATTTCCGAATGGCCTTTCATTTTTTCATATTCGACATTCGTAAGTTTACCCGTCTTGTTAAGTATATAATCAGGAATTCCAATTTTTCCAATATCATGGAGGTGTGCTGCCATATGAATGGACTCTTTGTATTCATTGGGAACATTCATCTCTCTGGAAATGGCCTCACTAAGAGCAGAGACTCTCCAAGAATGTTCGAAGGTATAGGGATCTCGTGTATTAAGGATAACAATAATTGTTTCCACAAGATCATGGATTGAGTAACTAGGAGTAAACATTTTTTTAATCGACCTTACTTAAATTATTTTTAAATTACCATATTTTATAAAATATGATTTTTTGTATATCAATAGGATGATAATGTTATCAGAAGTAGATTTAAGTTATTTTAAATATTATTTATTGGCAACGAAGTAATCATTATTTATATGAATATCTCTCAATAAATGAATTACTGCTTCATACTTACTAATGTTTGTCGAAAAACCCTTATCATACTAAGTTTCAGTTGAATAGATATCAGTTGTTTGTGTTTCAAGATCGTCAGTTTCTTTTCTAGATCTTCCTGAACCCAAGTAATTTGTGGATCTGATGAGAAATCTCATCATGGTTTTTACCATTGCTTTGAACTACTCCGGTAATTTGACCCAACTTCATAACACAAACTTTGTCCGCAAGAAAAATGGCCTCAGAAATATCATGAGTAATAAATAGAACAGTATTACCCATTTTTTGTTGTATTGCTTTTAACTCAAACTGTAGTTTCTCTCTACTTAATGCGTCTAGGGCAGAAAAAGGTTCGTCCATTAGCAGGAATCCTTTCTTCTGACAAAGAGCTCTGGCCAGACTGATTCTCTGAGCCATTCCGCCTGAGAGTTCCCGAGGATAACTGTTCTTCCATTCATTTAACTGTACCAAGCCTAAGGCTTCATCGACCCTCTCATCTCTTTTTGTCTTATCTAAGGGTGGATATTGAGTTCTTTTTAGGGAAAGGAGCAGGTTTTCCTCTACTGTCTTCCAGGGAAGAAGCCTGGAGTCTTGAAAAACTACCCCGGCTCTGACTCCATCTGGTATTGTGTGTATTTCACCCTCATCAGGTTCTAATAAACCAGCCAATATTCTTAGAAGGGTTGTTTTCCCGCATCCGCTGTCTCCAACAAGAGCTGTGATTTTGCCAGGAGGAAGTTCAAGGCTAACAGAATTAACAGCTTTGATTTTGTTACCCTTTAAATCATACTCTTTGGTCAAATTTTTCAAGGCCAATCGAGGTGCTACCATCTTTGTCCCTCCTCAAGGTTTTTCCAGGGTATCCAGTTATTAAACATCCTCATGAGAAAGTGATCTAGGATAATACCGCAGATACCTAGGGTTATAATTCCAACAAAGACACGGTCTATTCGTCCCATTTCCTGAGAATCCAATATCAAATATCCAACCCCCGAAGCAGCAGCAATCATCTCTGCGCCCATGAGGGCCCGCCAACTATAGCTGATACCCAGTTGTATTCCAGTTAGAATCGACGGCAGGGCAGAGGGAATCAGTATGTTTTTCAAGTAGTCTGATTTTTTAAGTTGGATAGAGTCGGACAGTTCCTTCCAGCATTCATCCACATTCTCAAGTCCACTTAGTACATTCAGGAAAATTGGGAAAAATGAAGCCATAACAATTATAGCCGTTTTAGAGGCTTCTCCGATACCAAACCAGAGGATTAGAAGAGGTATTGCTGATAGAGGAGGGATCGATCGAAGGAATTCCAATGACCCCTTAAGAAGGTTCTTTAACCATCCTAGGAAATGAATGAGAATGCTTAATGGAAAGGCTATACTCATTGTAAGGGCAAACCCGCACAATACCCGCTTTAAGCTTACTCCCAGATGCTTTAGCAATTCTCCTCGTATAAGCAGGCTCCATGCTGCATTCAATACTTTTAAGGGCGATGGTAGCAGGTACGGGTGGACCCATTCCCAGTAGGATGCTGCTGTCCATAAAAGTAATATAAGACTGGGCATCAGCAATTTTACTGCTGATGCCCTTAGAAAAGGGACCATTTTATTTGTGGAGATCTGCATAGTCTTTTAGCCCGTACCATTGGGGTTTCCCCTTGGGGGCGAGAGAACGGGAAGGAATGGATTCTGTCATAAATAAGTCTTCTTCGTAGTTGAGGATGGATTGTGCTTTCTCCCACTTGTAGGACATATAATCCTTGTATTCCTTCTCGTTTAATTCCCTATTTTGACAGGAGCTTACCTGATGACGGAATTCATCATCAAAATGCCCTGGTACAGGTAGGAAACTTTTGCGGGAATTTTTGATTTGCACTTCAAAATAGAATCGTCCGATATAAGCTATTGGGGCTTCTTGGGGTCCAGAATGAGGGTTCACTTCAAGACGATGGGCAGCCAGACTTGGAAGCCTTGTTATTAATTCAATACACTCCAGTATCCCCCTGCCGGGGAAAGCAGTTAATACGCCTATTTCATCACGTCTGGGTGTTTCTGTGGGGCTGAGTTCTCGAAATGCCTGTTCAAAAATCCGGTAGGCAAGGGCAGTGGCTATCACCTGAGTGGGTCCGCAGTATCCGTAAAGCTGATCCCAAGTGATAGATACTGTATCCCTCTGATCTTTAAGGATGAGAGGGATATTTAGAAATTTATTGAACATCCAGTAACTCGCTTATCAGGTCGTGAGGAGTCACTGCGCCCTCTATCATACCTAAGTCTTGAAGGAATAGGATATCCTTGAGGAGGCCTTCTTCATCTGCCTTTACGAAGTTGTTGGCAATACCGCTACGTTTGTAAAGGTCTAGAGCATAGTCGGGGGAAAGATCTTGCTGAGCTGCTCCTATGGCTAGGGATTCATCCTGGCTGTTTATAATGAAGTCGTAGGCCTGACTCTGTATTTTTTTATATCTTGTAATAACACCAGGGTGGGCTTCAACGAAAGATCGGGGAGATACACTGACAAGAAGAGGCTGTACATATCCCTCGCTGGTAGTCAGAACCTGTCCGCCCGCATCCTGAGTTTTTAGAACCAGAGCTCCTGCCAAAAGGGCTGCATCAACTTTTCCTGCCAAAAGGGCTGTCTGTGCCTGGGGTAGTCCCATTGAAACAAGTTTGACATCGTGAAGTCCTTCTTTTTGAATTACCGATTCCAAAAGCTGGTGTAGTACTGTTCCTTTTGGACCTGCAACAGTTTTTCCACTCAGATCTTTCACATTTAAGGGCCCATTTTCTCCTGTCATTATTGTAAATGTATCTATAGGACGACTGACCGCATCAATAATATCCACATTGTTACCAGCTGCATTGGCAATGGTTACAGATGCAGTATTCATAACAGATGCTATGTCCAGAGATCCAGCAGCCATGGCTTCGGCCTGTTTGGCTCCGGAAGTAATTTCGTGCCATTTGATAGTTATTTTATCAGGAGCAAATTCCTTTTCTAAAAGCTCCTTCTCTTTCATAACCATTACCTGCAGATTAAAAGGAGATTTTACATAAGAAATATTGATCTCTTTTAAAGGAGTAGTCTCCTCTTTTTGGCCTCCAGCAAACAGGTACAGGGGCATCAGTATTAGTGATGTGAGTATAAATTTAAATCCATTGCGTTTCATAATTACCTCTTAGTTCTATGTTTTTTTGTTAATCTATGTTAACCATATAAAGTTATTTGTCAATAACAATATATGCCAAGACTAGTTTTATTAAGTAGGGCTAACCGCAAAGGGATTATGTATCTCAAAGAGAGATGAACACCCATATATTTCTTCTCCTCTCTCTTTGGTAGAAAAAACATATAGGTGTTCTAAAATTAGTGATATATATTTTAGTATTTATGGAGCTTTATATATAAAGAAGTCTTCTTCTAAAGGATAATAATGGAAATTTCATTTTTAAATGACATGAAGAAAGAGCACAATGAAATTGATAATAATTGGTTAAACCTGCATTACCAGGGAACGATTGTTGTTGTTTTGCTTGTCTTTGTTCTTGAATGTCTTATTGGGATCATTCTGTACTATACAGATGAGATAAACACAACGATACCACTGTATCTAATGAAGTTCCTTATTATACCAAGTTCTGTAAATGTATTATGCTTATTTATAGAATTTAAAGTAATGCGTTCAAACCGAATATCTCAGGAAACAAAAAAAACTACTGTTTCTTTATCTCTAGTCTTCATTTTCTTTGTTGTTTATATGGTTCATAGTGCGTTTCTTTCTCTATATTTTATATTCTCTCTTTCTATTCTATTGACGACAATTTATGGTAATTATAGGTTAACAACCCTTACAGCTATATTATCATTGATGTCTATTATCTCTTCAGATTTAATATTTCTGTGGGATGAGGACAAAATAAGTGTTTTAGATAATGGTATAAATTTCAGTAATTTCCTGATCTCATTATTTATCCTAATATCCTTTTATTTCGTAAGTTTAGTTGTCATTTCTTTCGAAAAAGAAAGAAATGTAGCCTTTCTAAAAAAGGAGAGAGAGAAAACTAAGCTAATAGAGTTCTCTCAAATAGATGAATTGACAGGACTTAACAATCGCGTTGCGTTTAGGAATGCAATGGAGGATATGGAGAATGATTCTTGTAATAATAAGTATATTTTTGTAATGATAGATCTTGACAATTTCAAACTCCTTAATGATAATTTTGGACATCTTGAAGGAGATCATTGTCTTCTCTTGTTTAGTTCAATTCTAAAAATGAATTGTAATGGTGGCATCCCATTCCGTTATGGTGGTGATGAATTTAGTATTATGTTTAAAAACACCACGATGAAGCAAGTCATAACTTATTGTGAGGGAATTCAAAATGAATTTACTTCGAATGATCAGATTGTCAAATCGAACTTGCCTCTCAGTGTAAGTTTTGGAGTCTCAATCTATAAATGCGGAACGGCGCCCTCAAAACTGATTAAGAATTCAGATACCGCACTGTACCAGTCAAAAAGGACTAAAAATAAAATTACAATTTTCAATGCCTCGTGTATCAAATAATTTCAATACATGCTTCATTCTCTCAGGATAATCCAAATTCAGAAAGTTCTCTATTAAGGTCGTTCCTTTACAGTCGAGTTCATTATTGTTGCTCTCATAGTTGATTCTACTTTTGAGAATAATTTAGGGTATGAACTTCTTAATTGACATGCACTGTTATTAAAGTCATACTTTCTTAAAGTAGACTGAACAGATAATTATCAGCAGTTATATCCAGAATGCTCCATGTTCATCTCTATCGATAAGAGAAAGAACATCCACCAGGGACTATTTTGAAAATAGATCATCAAATAATTCCTTGGCTCTCAATAATCCTGCCTCCGTGAATACAACAGATTTTGATTTTCCAACAGGATCAAGTATGAATCCTTTTTCATATAATCTATTCAGTATATCCCAATCAAGTTGTTTCCATGCTCGAAACTCATCATGTAGTGTTATTGATAATAGGGCGAGAGCTGCATTATCAATTTTTTCTTTATCCATAAAAAAACTCCACAATATGGCAATCAGAGGTGATTATATCATATTCCCTCTTGCGTTACTAATAACGAAATGATAAAATGTTACTAGTAACGAACAAAGGGAAGTTTATGGCAAAGACATCAGCAGAGAGACAAAGAGAGTATAGGGATAAACTGAAAAAAGAAGGGAAACGTCAGATGCTTGTTACCATTACAAATGATGACTGGGATCTAGGATTTAAGGCCGGTAAGGAAAGCGCACCGTCTAAGGCTCCATCAGATGCAGATGGGATGTCCTGGTATTCCGGGTACATCGAAGGCAAGGCAGCCAGGGGAAAAGACTGATCCCCTCTAAATAGACAGAAACGCCATTATAAGAAGTCTCTACGTTTAACGTTTAGTGTACTTATCTTACTCTTCCTCAGGTTTATCAAATCCTTTAATTATCCATATTGTTGCTTTTATCAAAACGAAAGAACCAACACAGAACAGATAATAAACGGTCATTAGACCCATTAGCTCTGTGTTACAATGTAATACAGAGCTAAATAGTTATGTTATATAAAGTTAAGAATACCGAGATATTTATTACAATTTTTAAACTTCATCCGTAATACATATAAAATCATATCATGTAATCACTTATAGCCCTCCCGTAATACAATAATCATTGAGTAATACAATTAAACATATATATAATAAGGAATTAGGGGCAGTTGTAATACGCTATTTATCTTGCTTTCTATTTTCCTCATAATGAAATAGAAGAAATCCTTTAGGTTTCGCCTCATATCAAGAGGAAAATACAGAGGGCGCAGCCGAAGATGCATAGCATCTGATCTTAGAAAGGGTTCTAAGGGAAAAGTGCTTCCCCTTAGATCAACACAAAGAAAAATTGCCGAAAGCCTGGGAGTTTCCTAGAACCACAATCCAGTATTACCTAAAAGTGGACGAAGTATGAGTCCTTTATATAATACTGGCGAAGCCTACTTCTTTTTTTTTAAAAAAAATAAAGATCTTTGAAGCAGCAGATCCAGACGATCTTTATTACTCCTATCAAATCAATAGGAGACTTATATGACCAAAGCCGAATACAGAGAAGAATTATTGAGACTGAATCAAGTAATAAATCATTACAGGAATCACCTGGGTCTATTCTATGAGACCATTCAGTATCAGAATGAGATATTATCCAGGATCAAATTAGAATCAAAGAATCCTACAAAATTATAGGTAATTATGAGGGAATTCCATAGATATCCTGATTTTCAGGATTTGGGTCTTTAATATCTTTGAAGTAATTAAGAGTAAATAGACCTTCTAAAGCATCCTGAAAATCGGGCCCTTCCAAGCATGTCTCAACCTTATATGGTGTTTCTCCACTGTATATGTTCTTAAGCTCCTCACCATCAAATTGAAATATACAGTACCTCTCTGGCAGATTTAAATCATCTCGATATATACCCATAATATTTCTGCTCTGTAATAATTGCGGATTCCGGCGAAAACGGACAGCCCTACCGGGAATAAACGGACACCTCCTGGAACCAGGAAAATCCTCAAAGATATTATTGTAGGGTGTCCGTTTATTGTCAATCAATTGAATACATTTTCTTC
>NZ_QQPQ01000071.1 GCF_003346715.1 Oceanispirochaeta sp. M1 | reverse complement strand
AATGTGGAATAAGCACTGTCCCCGGCCAGGCATTTACTACCGGAAAAAGATACAGCAATTGCCTTCGAATCAGTTTTGCATCCCCCATAACTGATGAGACCAGGAAAGGTGTTATTAAATTAGGACAGCTGATCAAAGAACAAAGAGAAGATTTATAGGGTTGATCTCTCAGAATACTGGCGAAATATGTCTGCCCATATCAGAGTCATTATCCACCAGAAGTGTTAACAATTTGCCTCTGATTGCCTTTATGCGATGTGAAATAATCTGATTGACTATTAAAATGGAGCTTTCTATTTCTGTACGGTCAGCATCATATAATAATCCCACAAATAGATACTGGATTGTTTTCGGAATACTGCAATCTGCATTCCATCTCTTTCAGACATCTGTTGTACCTCTGTGATTAAGTAACATGTAAACAGTTTTCATAAGAATAGTTTGTATAGAAACAGTTAGTATAGAAATATATATAATACTACTAATATTATAAGTCAACGCACATAGTAAAAACCAACGAGCGTAACGGTATCATACAGATGATAGAGCATCTGATCTCTCAGGGACACAGGGAACTGGCCATGCACGGAGGTATCAGAGGTATGATCCCTGCGGACCTCAAATTCCGGGTATTCAAGAATCCAAGACGAAACACGGCCTGAGAGTTCGTGATGAATGGTTAATAACAGATGGTTTTTCTATTTAACCCGGGGAGATTATGATCGATAAAATCCTCAGTATGAAAGAGCGTCCCTCCGGTATCCTCAGTATTAATGATTTTGTTGCGATCGGAGTTTTGAGAGGGGGATTTAAAGCAAAAGTCAGAGTGCCCGAATATCTATCTGTTACCGTATTTGATGATATATCCATGTTTGCTCAATTTTACCCGACCATCTCTACTTCAGTCATAATTATGCTTTCATAGCACAGAAAACCATCAATGATCTTTTGAAAATCATGGCAGGAAAGAATAGACCCAGAGAAACTGTACTTCCTATGGAATTGGTTTTAAGGGATCCACCGGATCTGTTTGATTTCAGGTCTTTTATCGTTTGGCAGTCATTTAATTTATGTTGATGAAAAAAAATCTTGACAATAAATAGGAAAGCAATTATAAATAGAATGAACGGTCTACCTATGAAGGAGTTCCTATGTCCCCACGTATCTCTGCCGGATCAGAGAATGAAACCTATAAAAGTATTCTTTCTGTTTCTGAACGGCTTTTTGCAGATAAGGGTTTTGATGCTACCGGAATTGACGAGATTGCCCGGGAGGTGGGGATTACCAAGTCTGTCATTTATTATCATTTCAAGAACAAGAGTGAAATACGGAAAGTTTTGATTAACCGGTTTATTCAGGAAACAATGGGGCTGAAGAAGATGAGTGCAGAGCATCAGGTCCGGGAATCGAATATTGATGCCAATCATTTCATTCCTATAATGATTCAGTTTCTGAAAAAAAGAGAGCGGATCATCCGAATTATGATGGCTCAGACCATGACAGCCGAAAGTGCAAATCCGCTATTTAATTTTTGGGATAAAAATGTGGATATTGCGAAAGATTACAGGCAGAAACTGTTTGATGAATCCCGGGACACCCATACTAAGGACAATTTCCTGGAAGTGTATTTTTTCACTCTAATCCCTATATTCAGCTATTTTGCCTTTGCCGACAGCTGGTGTCGTCACTATGATATGGAAAGAAAAGATACGGATGGTATTTTTTCTGATGGTCTTCTGGCATTTTATAATGAGTATCTGACACCGCGGTATTTTCCCTCTGGCTGGGGAAAATCCGAGACAACGGATGATTCAGATTAATAGACAAACCTGGGAGGTTTTTTTACCCTTTTAGTAGACCGAACGATCAATCTATTTAAGTTGTTAGTAGATCGAACGTTCGGTACACTGGTGTTTTATGATGAACGAATGGAGGTGTTTTATGAAGAAAGAAATGAATCCGATTTCTACATTTCTGGCTCGGTTTGTGACTGGTCGACCCGGATGGATTCTATTGGGATTTTTTCCACTGCTTGTACTGGCTGTTTTAGCTGCAGGAAATATCGAATCGAAGACGGATCTTCAGGACATGCTGCCTGAGGATAATTCTCAGGTAATTGCCTATAACAGGATCGATGAGATGTTCTCCGGCGGAGCAACAGCAATTGTCACTATAGAAGGGCAGGACAGAAAAAGAATGATCGCTGCTGCCCGGGATGTGGTCTCTGCTGTACGGAATGATGAGATTCTCATCCCCCTGACCCGGGCTGTCAATTTCGGGTTGGATGAGGAGTTTTTATCACACTGGGGGCTGATGATGCAGGACCCAGATGATCTGGAACGGACTCTTGACCAGTTCCGTCGAACAGACCTGCTCTCATTTTTCACGGCCCTCAATGACAGTGTAGAGGAATCATGGACCGGTGATGATGCAGAGGAAGACCTGGAGACTTCCCGTCAGGAGTCTGATGCAGTGGCCTGGATGAATCAGATGGATCTCTCCCTCAGTCTTATCAATTCATTGCTGTCGGGTGATGAAGGTGAAGATTCAGAAACAGCAGGCCGGGAACTCTCCCGTATTCTGACCCTGGGAGATCTCTACGGATTTAATGATGACGGCACCATGCTGATGCTTACAATTCTACCGGACTTCAATATTGTTGAGTTCGACAAAATCCTCACAATGATGGAAAGGCTGAAAGGGATACTGGCGGAAGTGAACAGCAGGTATCCGGATGTGACATTGGCTTATACTGGAGATATTCCCATTCAGGCTGATGAGCAGGATGCTCTGGGATTTGACATGCTGGTTCCTGCATTGGTTGCCCTGGTGCTGATTTTTATTCTCTTCCTTGCCTCTTTTTCCCGGATACGGACTATCCTGTTTCTCTTTATTTCACTGATAGCGGGCATCATTCTGACATACGGTTTTGTGGGTATTACTGTTCGTCAGGTGAATATGCTTACAAGTATCATGGCAGTTCTCCTGGTAGGGCTCGGTGTTGACTATGGTATACAGGTGGCCTCCAATTATTATGGATTCCGCCGTAAGGGTATTGCAGTCGTTTCGGCTATGAAGCAGACCTATGAACGGGCCGGAGTGGGGATCATTCTGGCTGCTCTGACGACATCTGTTTCTTTTTTTGTACTGGCCGGTACCGGCAGTCAGGCCTTCAGACAGTTCGGTTTTATTCTGGGATCGGGCATCCTTTTCTGTCTCTTGGTCATGATAGTTTTGCTTCCCGCATTGATCGTTCTGGCAGACAGCCGGATGGAGAAGCGGATGCTGAAAAAGAAGACGCATTTTAAATACCGGGAACGCCGTATTGTTGAATATCATTTTCTGATCACTATAGGGTTGTGGACAGCACGCAACCGGAAACCTGTTTTACTGATTGGCGCTGTAATAACAGTTGCTCTGTTTTTCACTGCCATGTTTGGACTGAAAATTGATTATGACCTCATGTCCATGGAACCACAGGATATGCCATCTATCGTGCAGTACAAAAAGATCATGGATGCTTACGGGATCACTCCGTTTCAGTCCATGTTCATTGCCACTGACATTGAAGAAGCCCGATGGATCACCGATGAACTGGAAAAAGAACGACTGGTGGCTGATATCGTTTCTGTCGCGGATATGATTCCATCAGTGGACGAGCAGAGAGAAACACTGGCTCTGCTGGCACAGATCCGTGTAAACCCGCAGCGTTATGATCTGCTGCCATGGACGAAGGAAAATGTGATTGCTCTGGCCGATCAGATTCAGCGGCTGGAATGGAATATGATAGAAATGGCCGACCTTTCAGTGGCGGGACTGGGAGAAGGAAACCGCATTCAGATCCGTCGGGATGCTCTGATCCGGGAGATCTTCGGAGCGGAAACCGGTCGTCCGGGAAAAGAAATTTTCCAGACACTCATCAGCCAGCTTCTATCCGATCCCCTTCTGGCTGCCTCCGGACTGACAGAACTGGACAAGTCATTCGCTCCCGCTCTGGATGAAAGAATCCGTATCATGACCAGTCCTGACCGGCCAGTTACGGTAGAAGATCTTCCAGATGATATTTACCGAATGTTTTTTGCCGAAAACGGTATAACCAATCTAGTTTATATCTACCCCAGGAACGGGATTATGGACAACGCTGAAACCATGACGGGATTCAATGACCGTCTGGCCCGGATTCATCCTGGAATTACAGGTTCCACCCAAATTGGTATTGCCTGGATGGATGAAGCGGTTCAGGCCACTCTTCTTTCAGGTGTGTTTATCTTTCTGACCGTATTGATCTTTCTGGGATTCACGATGAGACGTGTTCATCTGGTCGTCAGAGCGATCACACCCCTTGTAGTTGGAATTATCTGGATGCTGGGGCTGTATGTTCTGATGGGACAATCACTCAACTTTCTGAACCTGGTGGTGATCCCTCTGGTTATCGGTATGGGAATCGATTTTGGAATTCATCTGACCCATCGTAATCATGTGGAGGCCTCAATACGGGAAACCTATAGGACCACCGGTAAGGCTGTCTTTCTTTCTGGGATGACCACACTGATAGGATTCGGTTCACTGGGGCTGATCGGAAAGTTCCCCTCCATCGCCTCCATGGGAACCATTCTGGCTTTTGGTATTGCGTCCTGTCTGGCTGCGAGCTATCTGATTCTTCCAGCCATTCTGGATAATTCTGAAGATCCGGTCAATACCGGTGAAATACAAATGGACAACGAAATAATGAAGGAGATCTCATATGAAAAATAAACCTGCAATAATGCTGAGCTGCTTATACTGTCTGCTTCTGAATCCTCTATTTTCTCAAACAGCTGATGAAATCATTCTGGAGATGGATCAACGGAGTTTTGTGGAAACCAGCAGCTCAGAGATGCTGATGCTGGTTTATCCGGATATACGGAATGAACGTGATGTCAGACGCTACAGCTTTAACGGTAAAGGACGGGGGAATGATTCCTCTGTCATGGTATTCACTGAACCCCGCAGTCTGAATGGTCTCAGCCTTCTCTCTCTGGGTGATGATCAGTGGATTTACTTTCCATCTACAGGACGTGTCAGGAAAATAGCTTCCAGATCCAAGGATGACTCGGTTCAGGGAGTAGGAGGTGATTTTTCCTATGAGGATCTAAGTGCCGGAGACTGGCTGGAAAAATACTCTTTCTCTCTGATTGATGGAAACCGGAAAACCTGGACACTGGAAGGTATTCCAAGAAAAATTTCCACCTATCGGCGAATCCAAGTTGTGATCAGCAAAGACCGGTATCTTTTGGAACGCGTCCTTTACTGGATTGATGGAGAGGATGCTGCAAAGGAAATGTTCATGGACAATTTCAGGACCATAGACGGCCGGGATGTTCCCGGCAGAACAATCATGACTGATTACCGGAAAAAGTCCCGGACGGTGATCGAGATGCAGGATGCCAGTTGGAATATCTCTCTGGATGAGGGTGTGTTCAATCCCAACCGGTTCTGGAAGTGAGATGCTGTATGAAACAAATTCAATTGATACAGGTTCGGCCGTTCGGCCGGATCCTGACAGGAATGTTTATATTTGTGCTGTTCTTTACTGGGGCGGGGTGCTTCCCTCTTTCTGCGATAAATACTGGAGATGAATCCCCTTTTGATCTCTATGGATATCTGATAAATTATGCCGGGGCGGAGCTCAAAACAGGAAATCTGGGTTATGTCCTTTATTTGCGCCTTAAGGGGGATTGGAACCCCCATGAGAATCTTTCCTTTCATCTGGAAACCGCCTATACGGGCAGTCTGGGGAACCAGAATGTGTGGGCCATTTACAATGATTACGGACTCCTGCCTTTTGATCCGGCGGATATCCCGACTTTCGATTATGTTCAGTCATTTGATGTGGATCATGCCTGGGCCCGATGGACAGCTGGTTCCTTTGATCTGCAATTTGGGAAGATCCCTATTGCATGGGGAACTGGATATGTGTTCAATCCCAGCTCACGCGCCCATTCATCCGCCTTTCTGGATATTGTGAGAGAAGAGACTCCCGGGACCTTTGCTATCGCTCCCTCCTGGGCCCCCTCCTGGTGGCTCTCTTTGGAAACCTATGCAGCTTTTCAGGAGAAAACCCACAAGAGCCTGGTGAAGCTGTCCGACGGCCATGTGTCCAACCTGCCCTGGGGAGTCCGTCTGAAGACTCTGGTCGGTCCGGCGGATCTGGCTGTCGGTGTCCTGCGAGAAGTGGCTGACTATTCCGGAGAAGGTGAGTCCGAGGACGGATACTACGTTCTTTTTGACAGTATTGTCACCTTTCTGGGAATGGGAATCTATACGGAAAATGCCTTTCTCCTCCCGGATGCGGGGGAGAAAGGCTGGACTGCCTGGGAAGCACTGGAAGGAGTGCTGGGGGTAGAGTGGCCTGTACCGGGAGTGGATGTGATCATCCGGGGTGAATATTTCCATCAGGGCAGTGGAGTAACCGATAAAAATGCCTATAACATCGCAAATTTGTTTTCCGGACGTCAGGCTCTTCTGGCAGAAGACTACTTTTTTGCCGGGGTAGAGTGGGGATTCCTGACAGACGGCCGCCTTGATCTGGCTTCTCTGATCAATCTTAATGACGGATCAGCAGCCTTTATCCCCATACTCTCCTGGGACTTTTTGACCGACTTCACTGTTCAGACAGGTGTATATCTCTTTCTGGGTGAAAAGGACACGGAGTACGGGGGAGAGACAGTTACAGCTGCAGGGAGCATTGATATGACTCAACCACAGTATTTCATCCGGATGAAAGCATCTTTCTGAGATAATATTTTCTAGACAAACCCTCTGGACAGGTGTATAAGGATATCTGTTCGGAGGTACTGCATGCGCACAAAAAAAGCATTCGGAGTTCAGACTGTTTTTCTATTGATTCTTCTTATGGCTGTACTCGTTCTGTTCGGCCGGGAAATGGGCCTTTCCAATTTCTTTTCCACCATTATGGCTACGGCCCATGATCTCCTGCTCAACACGGTGTTTTTTATAATGGCGATTACTGTTCTGTCCGGAGCCTTCGGCAGCTTTCTGGCGGAATTCGGTGTCCTGGAACTGCTTAACTGGATACTGGCTCCGGTAATCCGTCTCATCTGGAAAATGCCCGGTGTGTCCGCCATCGGAGCTCTGAGTACCTATATCTCCGATAACCCGGCTATTATCGCCCTCTCCAAGGATTCTCACTTCATGGAAGGATTCAAAGAGTATCAGAAACCGGCTCTGGCCAACTTCGGTACTGCTTTTGGCATGGGGCTGATCGTCACAGCTTTTATGATGTCTCTGGGATTCTTTCATGAAACCTTTATCGGCAACCTCGGAGCGGTTGTAGGGTCAATCGTATCCACTCGGATCATGCTGTATTTTACAAAGAAAGAACTCGGCACAGGAGAAGATGAGTCTGTTACCGAACGGTCTGACAAAAGACCCATCGGCCGGGAGATTCGGGACGGGAACATCTTTCAACGGCTGCTCAGTGCCATCCTTGAAGGAGGAAAAAACGGTCTGGATATCGGTTTTGAAATCATCCCCGGGGTTCTTGTTATCTGTACTCTTGTCCTGATGATGACATTCGGCTCGGGAGCGGAGGGCTATGACGGTTCAGCCTATCAGGGCGTTCCAATTCTACCTCTACTGGGGAAGGTCCTGTATTATCCAATGAAACTGCTCTTCGGTTTCAAATCTCCCGATGCCATTGCCTTTCCGATTACAGCCCTTGGAGCGGTCGGGGCCGCCCTTGCCCTGGTTCCCCGTTTTCTGAATGAAGGCCTGATTTCCGGAAATGATATAGCTGTTTTTACTGCCATAGGTATGTGCTGGTCCGGGTATCTGTCTACCCACATTGCCATGATGAATTCTCTAGGATTCCGGCAGCTGACTTCCAAAGCCATCCTGTCCCATACAATCGGGGGACTCTGTGCCGGAGTTTTTGCTCATTACCTTTATGTTGTAATCCATTTGTTTTGATATCCCTGCGTTGACCTGCATGGGGATGTATGTAAAAAGGTATTCAGATTTTTATCATAGGAGACGCCCCCCGGAACAGCCTTGTTATGAGAGGCGAAGCTGGAACTGTAATAAAACCACAATATGACAAACTCAATTATTACCTATTCAGGTGAGTTGTGTCCGTATGGTTTATTACAGAATCTGTCAGAGGGACATCGAAATCCACTGTATCGATATCAATAAGAGTCTGATGAACAACTCAAGTGAGATTGCATTGTCTCTGGATTACACGGGAATGCATTTTCATACCTGTGATATCCTTGCATAATGGTCCGGTAGATCTCACATATTCTCCGCATGCCTGTGATACTGCTACCGACAAGGCTTTGTATCTGTGATTGAAACTTAATGCCCGGTGTATCCTGTCGGTTTCCTGCTGTCAGCACAGCCTGAAGAAAAGCTTTAAGAATCAGGTACTGAAAGGAGTGACCCGGTTCAAATCTTTTAAGACAAAGTGCTTTATATGGTGGCAGATACTCTGAGAGCTCATCTTCTGGAAATGAAAGGATACAGGGTCGATATCTTTGATTTTGTATCCAGCCGGTACACAGACAAGAATGTGATGATCCGGGCGAAAAAGAACGGACGGTCCGTACCTGAATCTCTTCTTGAGGATTATGCCAAGAGTTCTTGACCTGCCATTATCAGATATCAATCAAAGGTCGTGTATCTGTTTTTACCGGAATTCTTGCTGCAGTACATCGCTTTATCAGCATTCTTTATCAAGATTTCCAGATTATTTCCATGATCGGGAGACAGAGCAATTCCGATACTGCAGCTTACAGTAATGTTGTCAGGTCCACTCTTGAAAGGGATTATGACTGTTGATAGTATCTTCTCCGATACAATGTCCACAGCCTTTGATTTCTGTCATTTTTCTTGTGTTAATATCTTCATGAACTATCACATAATTTCGAATGACTCCCGTAAAGACAAATAACAGAACAGGAATCACTATACTCTTCATAATGTTCCTCCGGGATATTTATGGTACACACAGCCTACCCAAAGATAAAAAACCAAAACAGATACAATTTATTGACTTTTAAACCACAACAGATACCCTTCAGCTTTTTGAGGATGCGATTGAATGTGGAATAAGCACTGTCCCCGGCCAGGCATTTACTACCGGAAAAAGATACAGCAATTGCCTTCGAATCAGTTTTGCATCCCCCATAACTGATGAGACCAGGAAAGGTGTTATTAAATTAGGACAGCTGATCAAAGAACAAAGAGAAGATTAAACACAGCAGCCTTTTACTGACTTGCTCTCAGCAGGACTTCTCTCTACACTACAGAGATGAGTGAACAGAAAAATGAAATGACAGCCCTTCTCGGGCAGAGTCTTGAAGATATAAAAGAGATCTGCAGCAGTCTGGGAATGCCGAAATTCACAGCAGCACAGATAACAGACTGGCTATATAAAAAAAGAGTTTCTTCTATTGAAGAAATGACAAACCTCTCTAAAAAAAACAGGGAACTCCTGGAGTCCGACTACTATGTAGGTCGTACTGAACCTGTAGATCAGCAGAAATCAACAGACGGAACCATCAAATATCTTTTTTCAGTTGAAAACAATCTCCATATTGAAGCAGTTTATATACCCGACAACGATAGAGCTACCCTATGTATATCTTCCCAGGTGGGCTGCAAAAGAAGCTGCAGCTTCTGTATGACAGGAAAACAGGGACTTCAGGGACAGTTAAGCAGCGCCGAAATACTGAATCAGATCTTCAGTCTTCCTGAATTTGAAACACTGAGTAATGTTGTCTATATGGGGATGGGAGAGCCTCTGGACAACCTCGAGGCTGTAATGAAATCACTTGAAGTTCTAACTGCCGAATGGGGATTGGCGTGGAGCCCGAAAAGAGTGACACTTTCCACCATAGGGATTGTTCCAGCATTAGAACAATTCCTGGAAAGATCACAGGTTCATCTTGCTGTAAGTATGCATGATCCCTTTGCTGATGAAAGAGAAAGTTTCATGCCTGTTCAGAAGGTCTATCCCATAGCGAATGTGATAAAGACTCTTAAACGCTATGACTTCAGTAAGCAGAGACGCGTTTCCTTTGAGTACATACTATTCAAGGGTATAAATGATAGCAGGGAACATGCTGATGAAGTTGTAAGACTGGTGAACGGGCTGAAATGCCGGCTAAACCTGATCCGCTTTCACAGCTTTCCCGGAGCACCCTTTGATGGATCTGATGATCAGGCAATTTTCAAATTTCAGGACCGCCTGAAAGCAAAGGGAATTACCTGTACGGTCAGAGCATCACGTGGCCAGGATATCCTGGCGGCATGCGGTATGCTCAGTACTGAAAAAAACAAGGAGTAATAAATTTTGAAAAAGATCCAAATTTTCTTAATATTCTGCATCGTAGCAGGCACTCTGTCAGCCAATGACTGGATCATTACAATCAAGGGAATTGAATATGAAAAAAAAGGGAACCTGCTTCTTGCTGTATACTTTGGAGAAGAAGGATATATGGACCGTAGTAAGATTATCTATAAAGAGTCAATTCCTGTCTCATCCGATGAGATTCAGTTCACAGTCAAAGATCTGACTCCCGGAGAATACAGCTTTGCCATCCTTCATGATGAAGATGGGGATAATAAAATGAAAACAGGTGCTATTATGCCTAAAGAAGGATTTGCCTTCTCTGGAAAAAAACAACCGGCCGGAAGGCCTCCCAAATATAAAAATGCATATGTAACATTGGATTCTGAGGTAGTAGAAAGCACTGCACAGATGAAGTATTACTGACAAGCTTGCAGAGAAGCTACATTGACAGATCATTTTCTTTTATGTAGTATCCGAGAGTACCAATTGCCTGGATGGTGAAATTGGTAGACACGCTAGTTTCAGGGACTAGTGCTCGCAAGGGCGTGGAGGTTCGAGTCCTCTTCCAGGCAAATTGAATTTAAAGCTGTAGAGTCGCGTGGTGTATTTTAATACATCCGGGCTTTAAATCAGGCTGAACTTCTGAAGTAATGATGATGTGTCCCGGACAATATTGATTTTTTTCGTATTGAGCCACTTCTTTCAGAAATATTCTCATTCGGAATTCTATTGATCCCTTGATGTGGCCGGAAGTTATTATAATAATGTACAAATTCTTTAACTATTTTTTGAACCTGTTTTTCGGTAAATAGAAGAAAATGATCCAGAGCTTCTCTCCTAATCGTACCAATAACTCTTTCGACATGAGCATTCATGTTTGGCGCATATGGTGAAGTATTAATTCCAGTTATTCCATATTGGCTGAAATCGATAGTTGTAAATTGAGCTGCATTGTCGTGGATAAGATACTTTTTATCTGGATAATCATATGAAAAGTCAATAATTCTCTGTCGAACAAATTCCCGGGTAGGATATTCTGTTAAATCAAACTTTACAATCCTTCTGGATTTTAATTCCAGGATTACCAATATGTAAAATCTCTTGCCAAATAAAGTATCAATAGTAAAAAAATCCATGCTGTAGAGTGAGTTCCAATGAGCCTTAAGAAATTTTTTCCAACAACCTACGGGCTTCAATTGACCATTCTTCCTAAAGGTTTGCAGGATCTTATTAACAGTAGTGAAATGAACATCAATGTCTACTTTATTCAATTCATCTGAGATTTTTCTGCATCCCCAGAACCGGTTATCTTGCTTCATTTCTAGTATTAGATTTTTTATGTCTTTCTTTATATATGGTCTTCCCTTTTTCCTGTTGTAAAATGTCCACCTCTTTCTGATAAATTGTCTCTGCCATTTCAGGAGAGTTTCCGGTCTCACTATTGATAGATGTAGAAGAGCACGTCGTGAAAGCTGCCCAATTATGGAAAGTATAAATCTATCTTTCATTTTGAGATTTAATTTTTGATTATTAACGATAGAATGTCGCTTCAATATTTCGTTCTCTTTTTTGAGAAGCAAAATAGTGAATATGATATCCTTTTCCTTCTTGAAGAGAAGTGAAAATATAGTTTGAAGCAGATAAACGACGAATTTGAACATTCAGGTATTCTAAAGAAAAAGTGGGAATGTGGAAAGTTTCTGTATTAACTTTATCATCACAAAGAAAGACTTTCGGATGTATTAAAATACACCACGGGGTTGGAGACGCGCATAATACTGCTAAATCAGATAATTTATTGTCAGTTCGGGAAATAAACTCTACTATATAATTTCATTAAATCGAGGGTAAAAAGTAGTTTTTAAAATCTCAGAACTTATACTGAGGTATCCAGCCAGTCTCTCAGCCATCTTATCTGAGATGGTCCTTGTTCCCGCTTCCATCAAGGCTATCCCGGATCTGTTTCCAACACCTGCCAGTGTGGCGAGTTTTGTTTGTGTAAGACCAGCATCCAGTCGAGCAAACTTCAGCATTTCCCCGGGGGTCAGTTGCTCTCTTGCAGCTTTTCCCATAGAGCGAGTAATCTGTCCAGTCAGTTCTTCCTCTACTACCAACATATTTCACCTCAATTAACCATATGTCTTTTTTTTTATCGTATTGCCAGGTTGCTAATCAGTCAAGTGCAAAAGGCTGCAGATGTACACCTCCGTCCCTCTTTTCTCTGATATTTATTAAAGAAATTACTCTTTTGGTTTAATATTAGCCCTGTTAAGGAGCATTAGAAACCTTGGATCTTTGTAAAGAGGTTTTTATTATTAGCTCTGTATACTTTCTTTATCATTTTTCTATGTGAACAGTAGTGAAATATGATAGAATAATGAGGTAGGTTTTGATAAAAAAAGAGGTAATATAATTATGGCTGTAAAAGTTAAGCAGGTTATTGAAGATGTAAAGCAATTAAGCGCACAAGACAGGGCACTAGTTGCGCATTGTTTAATAACTTCACTTGAAGCTCCTCAGGAAGAAACTGTTGACCATGCATGGGCGGAATTGGCCGATAGAAGATATTCAGAACTTATTTCAGGTGATGTAAAGCCAGTTAAGTGGGCAGAAATAAGAAAACAGGTAGTAGGATAGTGTAAGTGCCCGAATTAGTATTTCATCCTGATGTATCACTTGAAATAAAAGCTTCGTATGATTGGTATCAGGAGAAGGTTGCTGGTCTAGGTGAAGATTTTTTGAATGAGCTTGAACCGGCTTATCAGGTTATTATTGAATTTCCAGGAACATGGCCAATATTTCAAAATGGTTTTCGAAGATTCTTGCTTGCCAGATTTCCTTTTTCCATTATTTATCGCGAAAAAGATAATGTTATTTATATTGTTGCAGTTATGCATAATAGTCGAAGACCCGGGTACTGGTTGGAACGATTATAGATTAATTCTGTAACCTCCAACCCCCTTTTCCTCTTTGATAGTGTGTTGTATCCAGTTTTTTTTACTAATATTTGTAAGGAAAATTACTCTTCAGATGTACACCTCCGTCCCTCTTTTCTGCTATAGCCCGAAACAATTTCGCTGCAACGATTCTGTTGCTATCTGACAAGCTATGGGCACTACTGAAAAGGATTGGTACAAAGAGAAAATATATGAACCATAAAAACAAGGAGTAGGATTTTAATGGCTACAAAAAAATATTGGTGAATTGCTACTAAATAATCTATACTCTAAATAAGATAGTTCTAGTATCAATTACTCAACTTTCGCAGTTGTTAATTCCTTTCAATAAAAAGAAATAGGCAAGATTGCTCAGATAAAATATAATAAAATAACCAAATTTTTAAAATTATCGGAGCAAAACTGCCATGAATAATACTGTAAT